>JAPLHI010000089.1 GCA_026389695.1 Chloroflexota bacterium | reverse complement strand
AATTACCTGAGGACCAAGCTTGCCGGCGTCCTCGATCCAGCCGACAATCAGGGACGGCCTGTTCAGCCTGGGACTATCATGAACTCTAAATATGGGCTCCGGATTCAATGCTGTTCTCCCCTGCCTTCCCGCTTAAAGAATCTATCTATATCTTCAAGTATTTTCTTTTTATCCTCTTCCGTTATGCTGCCGGCGGTATTTTCGGTAGCTATTAATACCTGCCTCAACCTGTCAAGCTGCTCCTTAATTTCCGGCGGTAATTTTTCGTACAAAGAGGAAAGCTCCTGTTCGCTCTGCTCCGCCATCCGGCTGATGATTTCCATCTCCATAGAGACGCCCAGCGCCGCGGCGAGGACTTCCAGCACTGACTTCGATGCCTTGGGATAGGTAAAGGGAAATCCCTGCAGGTAAACCGGAATCTCTCCCATGATACAAACAGCTTCTATGCCGCGCCTTTTAGCAACACCCAGCAGGAGCCCGTTCAAGCCCGTTATATTTCCCTGTCCACCCCTGCCCTCAATATCGGACATCAGCAGGCTATTATCATAGTTTTTGATCTCGGGTAACAATAGTTCGCTATTGGGCACAACCCAGACATGCGACCGGGTCGTATGGTGGATAGAAGCTACCGCCGCCCCTGAAGTGTAAATGCGTTTACAGCCATATTTTTCAGCTACATCCAGCACCAGGTTAGCCATGGTATAAGCCTTACTGCCCTCGGCATATACCCTGCCACCCATATAAGCCATCTGCTCCGCCTGCAGCACCCTGCGCATGTTATCCACCGCTATTAAACCGATATTGCCGATGCCCGGCCAGCTCGCTATCATAACCGGATTTATCAGCTCAGGCTCTATTATATACTTGATACTCATTTTGCCTCGCTATATGACACAATTATAGCATAGCATAGATTCAAAACCCTGCCATCCTAACAGTACGCCTCAGGTACTGAAGTTCTTCATCAATATAACCCTGCCAACCACATCAAAATCCGTTTCACTGATAGGTTGCTTCGATTAGACAGAACATAAACTAATTTGACTTTACAGCTAATATAGTTAAATATATAAATGTGTACAGATAGAAGAGGAGACACAAAGCCAACACAGGCAGGAAATTAATAACAACTTCCTTTCAAAATCACCCCGGGCACTTGATATACTTCATTGACAAGGAGCGTAATGAATGTCCTTGTAGTAGATGACGGCGCTGAAAACCGCAGGGTACTGGAAAGGATTCTCAAAGCCAAAGGACATCAGGTTTCCTCTGCCGCCAACGGCGAGGAAGCTCTGGTTCAGTTGCGTGCAACATCCTCGGATTTAATTATATCGGACATCCTCATGCCTGTTATGGACGGCTTCCGCTTTCTTCAGGAATGCAAGAACGACAAAAAGCTAAAAAATATCCCCTTTATTTTTCTTACCGGCACCTTCCTGGATAAAAAAGATGAGGAACTGGCGCTGAAGCTGGGTGCGGGCGCTTTCATCCGCAAGCCGATGGAACTGGCGGAACTGCTCAAGGTTATTGACGAGGTAACATCGGTTAAAGCAGGCTCGAAAAAGGTGGGCAGGAAATCAAAATCCGGCAACGGCAAAAAAGTGGTTGAGCTGTATAATATCAGCCTTACCCAGAAGCTGGAGAAAAAAATGCAGGACCTGGAGCAGGAAATCGCGGAGCGCAGGCATGTGCAGGGAGCACTGCAGCAAAGTGAAGAACAGTATCGCCTCCTTTTTGAAACCATGGCGCAGGGAGTGGTTTACCAGGATGCCGACGGTAAGATTATCTCGGCCAACCCCGTCGCTCTACGCATCATGGGACTCACGCAGGATCAGATCATGGGGCGTACTTCGTATGATCCGCGGTGGAAGGCCATACGTGAAGACAGCAGCGATTTCCCCGGTGACACACATCCCTCGATGATTGCGCTGAAAAAGGGTAGGCCTGTTAAAGATGTAGTAATGGGGGTCTTCAATCCTGTTGATAATCAGGTCCACTGGTTAAACATTAACGCCACACCGCTTTTTAAAGCTAAAGGGGCCAAGCCATACCAGGTTTATACAACCTTCGATGATATCACCGACCGCCTGCTATCCCAGAAAGCCCTTCAGGAAAGTAACTCCAACATCTCAGCCATAATGGAGAATACCCAGGACGTAATCTGGTCTATGAACAGGGAATACCGTTTACTACAGGCCAACAGCGCTGCCAGGAGGCTTTACCCGCAGTTAGTCAACGCCGAATTGAAAGAAGGCATGAATATGCTTGAACCCATGCAGCCAGCCAGGAGGGCATTCTGGGAGAAGATTATTGCGCGGGCTCTGATCGGAGAACGTTTCATATTTGAGCAACGCTATAGTTATGCCAAAGAAACCTCCTACTTGGAATTCTCCGTAAATCCCATTGTCTCAACCGGAGGCGAAATTACAGGGCTGTCATTCCTCGGGCGGGATATTACGGAACGCAGGCAAGCAGACGAGGCGCTGCGCCGCAACGAGGAGAAATACCACACAGTGCTTGACGAGATGGATGAAGGGTATTACGAAATAGACGCCGAAGGGAATTACACATTTTTCAACGACGCCGCCGCCCGTCAACTGGGCTATACCAGGAAAGAGTTTATGGGGCTGAACTACAAGGCTTATATTCCGCGTGAAGACTGGCGCAAAGTAGTGGAGGCCTATAGCAATGTTTTTAAGACGGGCAAACCACGCTTGAGGAATCCCCAGGTAAACCTGAAAAAGGATGGCACCCCGCTTTACCTTGAGGATTCGATTTTCCCCATCAGAAATGAAAAGGGTGAGATAGTGGGATTGCGCGGAATCGCTCATGATGTCACCGAGCACAGGAAAGCTGAAGAGGAGCTTAAGAAAAGGGCGCAGCTGCTGGATTCCGCCTACGATTCCATTGTCGCCTTCGACCTGGACGGCAAAATCATCTATGCCAATGAAACCGCCTGGCAAACACGGGGTTTCACCCAGGAAGAGATCCTGTCCATGAGCATGCGCCATCTCGTTCCGGCAGAAAATATAGGGCTTATCGATGAACGGCTTCGATATATAAAAGAAAGCGGCCAAATTACCTTTGAATCCGTCCACGTAACCAAGACCGGGGCGAGATTCCCCGTGGATGTACGGGCCCGCGTCATAGATATTGAAGGCCAGAAAATAATCACCACCGTAATTCGCGATACAACCTTTCGTAAACAGATAGAAAGCGCCCTAAAACAAAACGTCACATTTTTACAGAACCTCATCGATTCCATACCCGCGCCCGTATTTTATAAGGACACCGGCGGAAAATACACCGGCTGTAACCAGGCGTTTGCCGACTATGTAGGTTATCCCATTGGTGAGCTACTTGGAAAAACTGTTTATGATATATCGCCTAAAGAACATGCGGACAAACATCATGAGATGGACGCAGCCCTTTTCGATCAGCCGGGAGCACAGGTATACGAAGCCAAGGTGCGTTATGCGGACGGGAGCTTTCACGACGTCGTCTTCAACAAGGCAACCTATGCGGACGCCGAGGGCAGTGTCGCCGGCCTGATCGGGGTGATGCTGGATATCACCGATCGCAAAACAGCGGAAGAGGGTATGCCCGTTTGATTGAGCCGCGTATAAAAGGATTGATGAAAACCGGTAACGCTATTTTCGAAACCACTCATTATTGTAAGGATGGATCTGTTATACCGGTCGAAGTGCACGCCAATATTATCGAATTCGGCGGACACAAATACATCCTCAGCGCCGCGCGCGATATCACCCAGCGTAAAAAGGACGAGACCGCCCTCATTGACCGGGAGCAGCGCTTCCGTTCTCTATTCGAGAATAATCCCGTGCCCATCTTTGTGCAGGACACAAAAAGCAACTATATCAACGTAAACGCTGTCGGTTGCAAACTCCTCGGCTACTCAAAAGAGGAAATCCTGGCCGCTCCTGCTCAAAATATGATTCTGCCTGAAAAATTTGAAGAGGCACGTGAGAATTTCCGCAGAGCTCTGAGAGGAGAATCTGTAACATATGAAGCTCCAACCCTCGGCAAAAGCGGGGAAAGGCTCGAATTAAGTGTGACTCTGATACCTGTGATGGTAGATAATGAGGTCGCAGGTATTTACAGTGTGGCTGAGGATATAACACAACGCAAAAAGGCTGCAGAAGCCCTGCGGCAGAGCGAGGAAAAATACCGCACTATCCTCGAAGAGATGGGAGAAGGTTATTATGAAATAGATGCAAAGGGCAACCTGATTTTCTTCAACGAAGCCGGAGTACGGCTTTACGGCTATACCATGGAAGAGATGCTGGGCATGAATTACAAGGTCTTTACGCCCCACGAATTATGGAGTGCACAGGTAGCGGCGCACGAAGATGTTTTCCGAACGGGCATTCCCAAACGCTTGCACCCCACAGTAGCTGTGAAAAAAGACGGAACAAATATCTACATGGAGGATTCGATTTTCCCCATCAGGAACGAGAAAGGCGAGATAGTGGGACTGCGCGGCATCGCCCGTGATGTCACCGATCGTACGAAAGCCGAGGAAGAGCTGAAAAAGGCGCTCGACACTATCAATATCACACTTGAAGGCACGATTGAGGCCATCGCCATGATGAGCGAACTGCGCGATCCTTATACCGCAGGCCATCAGAGGATGGTCACCGAGCTTGCCATTGCCATTGCCGATGAGGTCGGGATGCCCCTCAACCATAAGCCGGGACTCCGCGTGGCGGGGCTGCTGCATGATATCGGCAAGGTACGTGTTCCCTCGGAGATCCTGAGCAAACCGGGCAAGCTTTCCACGCTTGAGATGGGGCTGGCCAAAGCCCATGCCGAGGCCGGCTATGAGATTGTCAAGGCCATCAAATTCCCCTGGCCGGTGTGCCGTATTATCATTGAGCACCATGAGAGAATCGACGGCTCCGGATATCCTCACGGACTTAAAGGCGATCAAATCACGCCCGAAGCCAAAATCCTGGCTGTGGCGGACGTCGTCGAGGCCATGATGTCCCACCGCCCTTACCGCCCGGCGCTGGGCGAGGAGAGGGCGCTCGATGAGATCACCCGAAATAAAGGAACTCTCTACGACGAAACGGTAGCCGATGCCTGCATCAGGCTCTTCACCGAAAAGGGATTTAAATTCTCTGAATACTCTCATACTAACCCGTCATAACTCGGATTCTTCTATTCGGGTATGGTATTTTCCTGCCGATCTATTTCATAGCTCCCTCATTTGCCATTTCAAACGCATAAAGCAGATAATATTCCATCCCTGAATACTGATATATATGAGTACACTAAATAGTGATTTCAGCCTGCTCAGCAGGGACGATTTATACCTCTTCAACGAGGGAAGCCACATCAGGCTTTACGATAAGCTGGGCGCCCACCCTGTTGTACACAATTCCGGGAAGGGTACTTATTTTGCCGTATGGGCGCCCGATGCCGAACAGGTTCACGTCATCGGAGATTTCAACTGCTGGGATAAAAAGGGCTACCTGCTGAAACCGCGCGAGCAATCAGGTATCTGGGAAGGATTCATCCCCGACCTGGGACAGGGATCACTCTACAAATACCATATTATTTCAAAGACCAAAAATTACCGTGTGGATAAAGCCGATCCTTATGCCTTTTTCAACGAGCAGTCGCCAAAAACAGCATCCATAGTCTGGGACCTTGCCTATGATTGGGAAGACCATGATTGGATGCGGAAACGACACCGCTGCAACTCACTCGATGCTCCTATCGCAATTTATGAAATGCACCCCGGTTCATGGATGCGTGCCCCTGAGGACAACAACCGCTTTCTAACATACAGGGAAATGGCGCCTAAATTAGCGGACTATGTTAACCGGATGGGATTCACGCATGTTGAGTTCCTGCCGGTCATGGAGCATCCCTTTTACGGGTCCTGGGGATACCAGGTTACCGGGTATTTCGCGCCCACCAGCCGCTACGGCACACCACAGGACTTCATGTACCTTGTGGATTACCTCCACCGGAATAATATCGGGGTAATACTCGACTGGGTTCCGTCGCATTTCCCCAACGACGAGTATGGGCTGGGTTTCTTCGATGGAACTCATCTGTACGAACATGCTGATTCGAGGAGGGGATTCCACCCCGACTGGAAAAGCAATATCTTCAACTACGGCCGTCACGAGGTGCGCAGCTTTTTATTGAGCAGCGCGCTTTTCTGGCTGGACAAGTACCATGTAGACGGACTGCGTGTGGACGCGGTGGCCTCCATGTTATACCTCGATTATTCACGAAAGAAGGGAGAATGGATTCCCAATAAATTCGGTGGCAGGGAAAACCTCGATGCCATCACATTCCTGCGCAGGTTTAATGAAGAGGTTTATAAAAACTACCCCGACGTTCAAACTATAGCGGAGGAATCCACAGCCTGGCCCATGGTGAGCCGGCCTACCTACCTCGGCGGGCTCGGTTTCGGCATGAAATGGGATATGGGCTGGATGCACGATATGCTGGATTATATATCCAGAGAGCCTGTTTACAGGAAATATCACCACGACCGGCTGACTTTCCGCATGCTCTACGCCTTCACCGAGAACTTCGTCCTTCCGCTTTCGCATGATGAGGTTGTGCACGGTAAAAGTTCCCTATTGGGTAAAATGCCGGGCGACGACTGGCAGAAATTCGCCAACCTGCGCCTGCTGTATTCATGTATGTACTCACAACCCGGTAAAAAACTGCTCTTTATGGGCGATGAAATCGGCCAGTGGCGCGAATGGAACCATGATACCAGCCTGGACTGGCACCTGCTGGCATATAGACCGCACCAGGGATTGCAGAAGCTTTGTGAAGACCTGATTCATCTATACAGGAATGAACCGGCGCTCCATGAACTCGATTTTGACTGGAAGGGTTTTGAATGGATCGACTGCAATGATTCACTGCACAGTATCGTCAGCTACATCCGCAAGGGGAATTCAACCAGCGATATTATTCTCATTGTGTGCAATTTTACGCCGGCTGTCCGCCAGCGCTACCGTGTAGGTGTCCCGCGTAACGGGTACTGGCGTGAGCTGTTCAACAGCGATGCCGCCGAATATGATGGAAGCGGGCAGGGAAATCTGGGCGGCAAAGATGCCGAGGGAACCCCTTTCCACGGCAGGCCGTACTCATTGAGCATTACTCTCCCGCCGCTGGCAGCCGTGTTTTTTAAATCAGCGTAGTTACTTTAAATACAGCAAAACCTGCTGGAAAGCGGACGAAGAAATGCTCATATCGCCGCTGAAGGGGAAATCCATAATCAGGATAGTAAACAGGATCAACACAATCAATACTGCCAGTAATGTTGTCATGATAAGTTGAGCCACCAGGTTATCCGATCCAAAGAAGAAGGAGAAAACCACTGTGATAATGCCGCCGAATAAGAGGACGAACCACAGCATGGGATGTATCCCTGTTTGTGCATCCAGAATGCGCTGACGTCTCAGTTCACCGGCATCGTTCATCCTGCCTAACATCTCGGCAAAAAACGCTTTCTCACCTTCTGTTCTGGGCTCGTAAGTGCCGGTCAGCCCCCATACCTTAGAGGCAAGTTCCTGCGTTCGCAGGCTCCTCTCTCCTTTAGCGAGTATTTTCCACTCGTCATCGATCACTGAATTGAGATACTCCGTCGTCGCCGCCCTGAATTGAGTCCGGAAGGGTTCGGAGAGTCCTATAGAATCCCGGTAAATATCGGCGTAGTAATTGGCTTCACGAACCACGTTACTGCTTGTCCTGTCAAAATTTTGCCAGACAATAATCAGCACATAAGAGAGCATGACGGCGTAAATAACGCCGATTGTGGTAAATATAGGGCCCGCGATGTCGTGATGGCCCTTGAGTGTCTTAACGTTCACATAGTGATGTACCAGCAGTACGCCGCCTACCGCAGTGCCAATGGCAATTATGATCATGCTGGAAGCAATAATCCAGGTAGGTATATTAAGAAGGATCCACTGCTGTAACGACATATAAACCTCTACATGACCTTATTACACTGGCCTGTTTTAAATGGGCGTAAATATACGCTTAGTAATGTAGCAGAATTATGCCAATTTAGCCAGTGGACAATCCGTTGATTATCTTGATAATTGTCTGTATTAAGTCTTCCATTGACTGACATCCCAATATAAAATCAATAACGTAATAATACGTTGAGAGCAGGTAATTCGGTTCTCTGCATTTGAATTTACCGGTTGGCATGGGTATTATTTAAGCAATCTTTATTCGCAGGTGAGGTAGATGGAGACAAATACACTTTACTACGGCGATAATCTCAAAATTCTAAGAGATTATATTCCTGATAGTTCCACTGACCTGGTTTACCTCGATCCACCTTTCAATAGCAACGCCTCATATAATATATTGTTTAAAGAACCGACCGGGAAATCTTCCGAAGCTCAAATTACAGCTTTTGAGGATACCTGGCACTGGGGGATCGAATCAGAAAGAACATTGCTGGAAATAGGTAACTCTAAATTAGCATCTCCTAAAACTAAAGACCTTATGAATTTGTTGCCATCTTTTTTAGGTCGAAATGATATGATGGCGTACCTTACTATGATGTGTATCCGACTTGTGGAATTAAAGAGGGTATTAAAAGAAACAGGATCAATATATTTACATTGTGATTCAACTGCCAGTCACTATCTGAAAATGCTAATGGATAGCATATTTGATACAAACAACTTTAGAAACGAAATCGTATGGAAGCGAGCCAATGCACATAATGACCCAAAACGATTTGGCAGAATAGTTGATACCATCCTTTATTACAGCAAATCTAAAAATCCTATCTGGAATAAACAACATAGTCCTTATAGAGAAGCATATTACGAAAGCCATTATAAAGTTGATGACAGCGGGCGATATTATCGTACTGTGCCCTTAGACGCACCTAAGCATGGACAGGGCAGTCCAACATTACTTTATGATTGGCATGGTAAATTGCCTGCACCAAGTAGAACTTGGGCAGTAAAGAAAGAAACGATGGAAGATTACGAAAAACAAGGGTTATTAAGATATACTAAAACTGGTACTCCCACTCTGCTGCAATACGCAGACGAAAAAGCTGGAGTCCCACTGCAAGATATTTGGGTTGATATTCCGCCAGTGAATCCACAAGCGCGTGAGCGACTTGGGTATCCTACCCAAAAACCAGAGGCTCTTTTGGAACGAATTATTGCAGCATCTTCCAATGAAGGTGATATTGTTCTTGATCCCTTCTGTGGATGCGGAACAGCTTTAATAGCAGCTCAAAAACTTAATCGCAGATGGATAGGTATTGATATAACACACCTTGCCATTGGCGTGATGAAATGGCGTCTGGATAAGATGTTCCCCGGAATAAAGTTCAAAGTCAAAGGTGAACCGGAGGATTTTGAAGGCGCTAAAGAATTAGCAAGGCAGAATAAATATGAAT
>JAPLHI010000074.1 GCA_026389695.1 Chloroflexota bacterium | reverse complement strand
GAAATATAGCAAAACGCAGATGGTGAGTGCCAAAATTACCTATACCAAATCATTTTATAGGTTTTCATCTTAAGAAGATGAGGCTTACGGCTATTGCACCAATTTTATGATGGAAAGGAAGAACCTATATCATGAAAAAATCAGGCGTAAGCTGGATGGCAGGGGACAATCGCTGGTTGTCGCTGGTGACGAGACGGCGGTGCGAGTCCATATACATAGTTACGATCCGGGCGGTATATTGGCGTATGCAACAACATTAGGTACCCTGCATCAAATACAGATACAGAATATGGACGACCAGCATGTAGGATTTAAGGAGATGCAGCGGCAAAAAGTGCTTCCTCCCGAGATTGCTGTTGTTGCCGTAGCGTTTGGCGGCGGTATGATTAAAGTTTTTGAGAGCCTGGGCGCAGTTATAGTGAAGGGCGGGCAAACCATGAATCCCAGTGTCAAAGAGATACTTGCTGCCGTAGAAGCTGTTGATTCGCAAAAAGTCATATTATTGCCGAATAATAAAAATATCATACTCACAGCAACACAAATACAAGAGCTTACATCCAAAGAAATTGACGTTGTGCCGACCAGGACATTACCACAGGGTATTACGGCTCTATTGACGTTCAATTACGAAAACTCCATACAGGAAAATTTGCAGGCTATGTCTGAAGCTGTAAAGTCGGTTAAATCTGTGGAGATAACCACTGCAGCCAGATCAACCCAGGTGAACGGCATTAAAATCAAGCAGGGTCAGGCCATAGGCATTATTGATGATTCGGAACTGGTGGCAGCCGGCGATGATGTGACCGAGGTACTCTTTAACAGCTTAGCTAAAGCGGGAGCTGAATCCGCCGAGTTGATTACCCTATACTACGGAAACGATACCAAACAAGACCAAGCGGAGGAGGTGGTTAGAAAAATAAAGCAGGATCACGCCGATAAGCAAGTCGAATTGGTAAACGGGGGACAACCGCACTATTTCTACATAGTATCACTCGAATAATGCAAGGGAGGCGTAAATCATGGTAAAGGTTGTATGCGATAGCACAGCAGACGTGCCGGAAGACATTATTAAAAAGTATGATATTTCAATTGTACCTCTTAACGTGATTTTTGGAACTGAAACTTATCGTGACATTGTAGATATTACTCCGGATCAGTTTTATAAGAGATTGGTGGAGAGCAAAGTTCACCCGACCACTTCAGCACCATCGCCCGGCTATTTCTCGGAATTGTTCGAGAAGCTGGCTAAAGTAACCGATGAGATACTTGTTATCACACTTGGTAGCAAGCTGAGCGCTACATATGAAAGCGCCATACAGGCTAAGGCACTGGTGGGCGATATCTGCAAGATAGAGGTCATAGATTCTATGCAGACTATCGGCGGTTTAGGACTTTTGGCAATTAAAGCTGCTGAAGCTGCTCACAGCGGAGCCAAGCTTGCCCAGATCGTAGATATGCTAAACGGCATGCTTCTAAGGGCGCATGCTTACATGGTCTTTGATACACTTGAATATCTGCGTAAAGGCGGAAGAATCGGACGTGCCCAGGCGCTATTGGGCGGACTGCTGAAAATCACACCTGTTTTAACCTTACGTGATGGAGTAGTGACACCGGTACAGCGGACCAGGAGCAAAGTACAGGCAATTGATACTCTGGTCAATCTAGTGAAAAGCGCTAAAAATATAGAGGCTTTGATTATCCAGCATGCTACTACCCCGGATGACCTGGAGATCCTTGCCGGTCGACTTGCGGAAATTTATCCCAAAGAAAAAACCTATCGACATACAGTCAGCCCGGCTATAGGCGTACACGTGGGCCCGCATGTTTTAGCCGTGTGCTTTATTGAAGGTGAATAATGGCCATAAAAATAGTTACTGACAGCAGCAGCGATATCCCGCATGAGATTGCCAAAGAACTGGGTATAACCATCGTACCTCTATATGTAACTTTCGGAAAGGTGAATTATAAAGATGGAGTTGATATTACTCCCGACGAATTTTTTAAAAGGCTGCAGAACGATCCGGTACATCCCACCACATCCGCCGCTTCACCGGGGGATTTCGCGGATGTATACAATAGGCTAAGCAAGGATGCTGACGAGATCATTTCCATACATCTTTCCAGAAAAGTAAGCGCCACCTGGGATGCAGCCATGCGCGGCAGAGACCTGGTAGAAGGAACAAAGTGCCGCATCGAAGTGGTTGATTCCAGGTTAACCACCATGGCTTTGGGGCTGATATCTATGGCTGCCGCCAATGCCGCCAGAGCCGGCAAGAGTATGCAAAGTATTATCGATAATATAAACGCTCTGATCCCGAGGGTGCGGTTATATGGCGTCCTGGATACTTTAAAATACATCGTAAAAGGTGGACGCCTTGGCAAAATAAGCCCGCTTTTCAGTTCCATGCTGCCGATTAAACCTTTACTTGCCATGAAAGATGGCATGGTAACTCCTACAGGAGTAGTCCGCACCAAAAGTAAAGGTATGGACCATTTATTTGAGATGGTAAAATCAACGCTTCATATCAAAGAAATAGGTATATCACACAGTTCCGCAGATGAAGAGGTAAAATCCTTCTGTGAGAAGGTTAAATCTCTATTGCCTGATATAAAACCGACCATAGCAAAACTCGGACCGGCACTGGGTGTACACGGTGGCCCGGGAGCTTTCCTTATTGCGCTTCAGCAGGAGATAGGTGAGACCATTTCCGGTGGTGAAAAAGAGCATAAACTTTCGGTACAATTGCCCTCCCTGCAGTCAATTAAAGAGAGCATTTTGCAGCGGAAACCTCGCGATAGTGACTCGCAGAGTGCCTGCGTGTATAATTCCCTGATCGCATGATAGATGTCTCCGTATCCGGATAACGATATTACACTTTTGAAGACTGTTTTATTACAGGAGTCAAAAAGGGGCTGTGATAACCGGGCGGTAATTGGGGGTTTAGACCCGTTTGTTATAAACTGGCTAAACAAGAACAGGCAGAAGCTGCAAGCGTACTCTGCAGTTCCCGGTCTGAAATCTCTTAAACTGGACAGGCCCGGCTATGCAGACAGAAATCCTGAAGAAAGAAGGCAGTGGATTGAGCTTGTCCTGATCTGGCTGGATAAACTTGAGGTTCAGGCAAAATCAGACAGGGTACCAGGTAGTGCAAAAACCTCAACGGAAGTAACCGCTGCGCGAACAAAACCCGCCAGAACTGCGCCGGGCAAAGACATAAACCTGGATTTACCTGTGGATGTGGTCAAAGGTGTGGGGAAGGAGTTGGCAGCCAAACTTTCCAGATTAGGTGTAGATTCAGTAAGGGACATGCTTTATTTTTTCCCCAGGCGCTATCTGGACTTCAGCCAGAGGAAAACGATCTCGCAGCTCGAAGTTGGCAAAGAGCAGACCATATTTGCCAATATCTGGGAAGCGCGTGTTGCTATGCTGGGTAATAGGCGCAGCACGGAAGCCATA
>JAPLHI010000213.1 GCA_026389695.1 Chloroflexota bacterium | reverse complement strand
ATATTCTGGGCGCCCAGTCCTATGCTGGTTCCCTTTAACAATTTGCTGAGAGACTGCAGTGAAATAAATGGTGGGCATAATACACAATCAACGCCCGTAAAACCAATCAATTCTGTTAGCATATCATTAACCAAGTTTATGGCTTCGTCTGCGGTGGTATTCATTTTCCAGTTACCGGCAATTAGAGGTCTGCGCATCATGCTCTCCATATAAAAGATAGATCATGCGGGGAATAGACTACTACTTGTCATCAAGCAGGACTTCAACACCAGGAAGGATTTTCCCTTCCAGAAAGCTCATACTGGCGCCTCCACCTGTGGAAACATGGGTCATCTTGAACCCAAGATGCATGTCCACCACAATTTCTGCCGTTGAACCGCCTCCTACAACAGTGGTTGCTGGCAGATTTGCCAGTAATTCTGCCATGGCTTTAGTACCCCGCGAAAATTGAAGGATTTCATAAACACCCATAGGTCCATTCCAGAACACTGTACGACATTTTTTTATATTTTCGGTGAACAGTTCAATCGTTTGAGGCCCTATATCAACTATATATTTATTTGCAGGGACCATTGTTACCGGGGCGATTGACGGTCTTGCCTGATCGCTAATGGCATCAGCGACAATAACATCCAGGGGTAATAGCAGCGTGATATTATTTTGTTTTGCAGTAGCTATAAGCTGATTGGCAAGTTCTTTTTTATCTTCTTCAACCGAGGATAACCCGACGCCATAATTCTGTGCTTTAAGGAAGGTGGCTGCCATACCACCCCCGATCATTAATATCTCAATCTTATCTAGCATATTATTGATCAATTTAATCTTATCGCTTACCTTGGCGCCACCGAGTAATACCGCAAACGGATGTTGTGCATTAGTAAGCAGGTTACCCAATGCTTTCAATTCCTTCTCTAGAAGAAGACCTGCATATGCCGGAAGAAATTTTGCCACACCATAAGTTGAAGCGTGTGCCCTGTGAGCAGTACCGAAGGCGTCATCCACATAAATATCGGCGAGGTCAGCTAACGATTTGGCAAAATTAGGTTCATTTGCCTCCTCTTCAGGATGAAAACGCAGGTTTTCAAGGAGCAGTATGTCACCATTTTTCAATTTGGAGACAGCTTTCTTCACTTTTGGGCCGATACAATCTGAAACGGTATATATAGGTAAATTAGTTAATTGCGAAAGCCTCTCCGCAATAGGAGTCATACGCAGCGATTCTACAACCTTCCCATCCGGTCTGCCCAGGTGAGAGCATAGAATGATTTTTGCTTGATGTTGAATAAGATACCAGATCGTAGGCAAAGACGCGATGATACGGCTGTCATCCATTATTTCATTGGTTCTAGGATCCTGGGGGACATTAAAATCAACCCTGACAAGAACCCTTTTACCGGTTACTTCAACATCTCTGATACTCTTCTTCATTGAGCTCTAACTCCTTCATATCTCCGTTTTCTGAAAAAATGCATCTGTGTTGATCTCAGATTTTGAATGAGTATATCGGATAGACGTTATTTGTTCAAGATAGGGTGAATTGCTTAGATACGGTGTATATTTAAAACAAAACTATTTCTATACTTTTTATATGCTGTAGATTATTATATTTATAAGTTTATCGATGATTAAGAAAAATAGCAGCAACATCAACGAAAAAGCCATAGTTGTGGTAATATCCGGGCCATCTGGCGTAGGAAAAGATGCCACGCTGAGCAAGTTGGCAGAATCCGGAGCCAAGTTTCATTACGTTGTAACTGCTACTACCCGTCCGAAACGTGCAAACGAAATTGATGGCGTTGATTATTATTTCATTACTAAAACAGATTTCAAGAAAAAGATTGAGCAGGACGAATTTCTTGAGTATGCAACTGTATATGGCAATTACTATGGCGTTTTAAAACAGGAAGTTCATGATGCACTTAGCAAAGGAGAAGATGTAATTCTCAAGGTTGATGTCCAGGGCGCAGCCACCTTAAAAAGTAGAATCCCTGAGGCAGTATTTATTTTTCTTGTGCCGCCCTCTATTAATGAATTATCTGAACGCCTGAAAAGAAGAAATGCCGATTCTGACCAAAATGTTAGCCTACGTGTTGCTAAAGCAGAAGAAGAGATGGAAAGCATGCACATTTTTGATTATGTAATTGTCAATCACAGAGATAATCTCGCTAAAACGGCAAATAAGGTAAAAGCTATTGTGATAGCAGAAAAATCCCGCAATAAACCCAGAGAAGTTCGACTTTAATCCGGGATGTCCTTTATCGCGCTGTTAAATCATCAAAGTAACCAATAATAAATTCTTCAACTGCTTTTGACGGTTTTATTATTCCATAGTGGCCTTCACAAAGAATATCTGCCTTAATAGTTATCAGTTTTTCCAGCGATTCTTTAGCTTTGGCTGGTTCCCCTCCCCACATATGATGATACGGACCGTGTATATCCTGCCCAAAAAGTATCTTTTTACCGGCGATTTCCACCACCACAACTATACTCCCGGGAGTATGGCCGGGAATGTGTAAAAATTTGAAGGTGTGACTGCCGATTTCCAAGATGCTCTCCGCTTGTGACAATTTTATGTCAACTATATCCGGACGATAATTTACACCATAGTACTCTGCTCCTACCCCCTGCCCGGTTTCAATCGCATTTGTATCAAGTTCATGAGCTATTACGTTTACCTGGTAGCTTCGCTTTAACTCTGCTAATGAGCCAATATGGTCAATGTGAGCATGGGTAATAACCAGTGTGGTCAATTTTTCAGGCATCAATTCCAGAGATAGAATGTTGTCAATTAATTGGTTGGTACTTTTCCCGGCACCTGCGTCTATCATTACCAACTCACCTGCATCCACTAAATATATGCAGCAATCCATGTGGTGAGATATATCAGGACTCCCTATCATGTAGATATCTTCCCAGACTTTAAACGGGCTGGTCATTATCATTCCAATAGTTTCATGATTTGCTGAATTATGCTGC
>JAPLHI010000041.1 GCA_026389695.1 Chloroflexota bacterium | reverse complement strand
CTGGTACGATACGGCAGCAGCCGCAAAGAGCGGGAAGACTTCCTCAAAGGCATGATGAGCCCGGAGGGGAAAGCGGAAGTACTTGATGATGTATTGGTGCTTGATGTCAGCTATGCAAACATGTCGGGTGACATTTCCTCAAGTATTTTTGCGGAGTTTGGCGCTGAGGTGATTAAAATCGAACCCCCGGAGGGTGATCCTTCGAGAAAAATTACTCCAAACGGCGTCAATCGAAATGGTGTTGGTATTCATTTTCTTATGGAAGCACGCAATAAACGTTATTGTACTCTGGATCTCAGGACCGAGGCCGGGCGCGATGAATTCAAGAAGCTGGCTGCCAGGGCTCAGATAGTAATTGAAACATATAAACCGGGTCAGATGGACTCATGGGGCATCGGGTACAGGCAGTTGAGCGCGACTAATCCTGGATTAGTGTACATAGCAATCAGCCCGTACGGTCAGTATGGGCAGAAGACGCAGGAATTCATCAATGTCCCCGATTCTGACATCACTACCCAGGCTGTATCCGGCGTGGCTGCGAATATCGGGGATATGGAGCACATGGGTGAACCTTATAACTGGCCATTGAAAGCTGGTATCTGGTTGGGCTGGTATATTAATGGTCTTGAGGCAGCTCTTGGCGGCGCTATCGCACGCTATTATGCGGCGGCTACCGGTGAAGGTCAGATGGTTGATGTAGCTTCTGCCGATGCCTATGCTTCCCTAGTGGGCTACCCGGTGACCATGGGCTTCACATGGGATAAGGCCAGGCCGAGGATAGGCAGGCATGACTTTGCCATCTACCCATACGGGTTCTGGAAAAGCAAAGATGGCATGGTCGCCATTGCCGCGGGTAGAGATCATGATTTCAGGGGTTTGCTGAAAATCCTCAATATCTGGAAAGAAGAGGATGACTGGAGGTACACCTTCGACCGCATTCCTGACATAATTGAACAGGTAGAGAAGATTTACAAGATCATTGAAGATCAGACCATCAAGTATACATCGGATGAACTGATCAAGAAGGCAGTCGAATACAGCATCAAATCGGCCAAGTCAAAATGGAGGGGTGGTGGCGTACCTATTATAATGAAAGTTCAGAAGCCGGCCACCACGATGCAGAACCCTCACTGGGCAAAGAGAAATTCATTCTTGGAATTTGATGATCCGCAGCTGGGCAAATTCACCCTGCCGGCAAACTTTATCAAAATGTCTGATTCACCTCCGCGTGTCAAATGGATTAAATGCGGTATAGGTCAGGATAATACCTACGTCCGTGAAAAATATCTGAAATAATTACCGCAGCATAGCAATAGACACAGCAGGGACTTCAAAAGAAGTCCCTGCTTTTTTATGATCTATCCCAGCTACAATACAAAGTCAGAGTCAATAATCACTCGACTTCTATTGATGATCTGGTTGCGAAAGTTATGGCTTTGATCAAAGTAAGGTAATTAATTGTTGAATAGAGGTTTAATAATTCCAATTTACTGAGCATTGCTTTTAAAGACCGGAATATACTATGAACTAATCTTTAAAGTAAAATAAAGAAGCCTCACGATTTCCGTGAGGCTTCTTTATTTACTAAGTCTGCGCTCTTATTTCTTTTCGTATGTCAGGTCGAAGGTGGTATCTTTGCTCATGGAACCATATGTGATTGTGGCCTTGCCCTTCAAACCGTAAACACCGGGCCCGCTCGGAGCCGCGGCATATGCCTGGTCGATAGCGCCCTGGACTGCATCGATGCCGGCGCGGACCTTGCTATAAATCGTGGTAGCGGCCACATCAGCAGTACCTGCGGCAATACCGGATGGTACCGGTCCGGCCCTAAGGCCGGCCAGGATGCCGATATTGGGGTTGGCCCAGAAATCGGGCAGCTTGCCGCCTAGTAGCTTCCATACGGGTATGGCCGCCATGTGGGCTGATACATAGGTCTTGCCCTGCTTCAGGTAATAGGGATTTACGGCAAGTGTCATGGAATAATCGATGACACTGATGTTGTTGAGGCTTACAGAGCCGTTAGCCGGGATCATGATAGCGGGGACCATGGTTTTAGTGGCAAGCTCGGTATCATTCATATAGAGCTTGTAATCCAGAGAAGAGAGGGTAACCGGAACCGGGTTGGGATTTTTAATCGTCACGAAAACGTTGGCGGCGACCGTTTCCTGGCCCTGCCATTCGTTTGAAACGTAGCCGAACTCTACGGTGCAGGGCGCAAGCTCGGAAGGAGCCGCTGAGCAGCCTACTGTGCCAAGCAGGACTGCAATCATCAAGAGTGCGAATGTAATGTAGACCTTCCTCAAAATAATACCTCCTTTAATAATTTTTATTATTGTTTACTGGCCTGCAGCTTTGCGCAGCTCAGCAGGACTCTTGTATTTCTCGGGTTCTGCCCAGGTTCCCTTGTAACGCGGGGGATAGGTTGTGCTCTTATTGCCTGTGCACAGGAGAACCACATTGTGCGGACCCTGGAACTGTCCGATGGGGCTTACCCATTTTTCCAGGCCTTTGCCATAGATCTCAGATGGCTCGCGCGGATTGTCGGGATTGGCCATGTAACGGGAATGGAAGAAAGGCGCCACCTTTTTTCCTTCAATACCGTGAATACCCAGGATACCGATATCTTCGATATACAAGCCCTCCAGGGCCGGAATAAGTTTCTCGACATCGGTTGTTTTAGCTGTTTCCAGCAGCTTTTTGTACAGGTACATGTCGGCGTATCCGATTGCCACATTGACCTGCACGGGGATATTGTTCTTATCGGCTTTCTCCAGGAAGGCGAGCGACTGCGGGGTATTGGGTATTTCCTTCTCATAGAAAGAGCCCATACAGCCTAAAGCCTTGCCGCCGGTGAGGTCCCAGAAATCATAGGTATGAGACGTGCCACCATAGAAGCATACAGGTATATCTTTAGCTGAAGATCCCGCCCATTGCTTGGCAAAAACCTCGGTATCGGTGAACCAGCTGCTGCATACGAAAATGACCTGAGCGCCGCTGGCGGCCAGGGATTCAAGAATAGGCAGGTACATACCTGTCCTGGCCTTGATAGGTTTGCTGTAGACCGTCTCCAGGCCGGCGACCTCTTTGGCGTAATCCTCCCACTTGGGGAGACCGGGAATGCCATTCCTCCACACTGTAGTCCAGGCCAGGTCTTCCCAGAGGAAGGCGATCTTGTCTGCCTTAACTACCTCTTTGAAGAGGGTGAAATAGGCCGGGATACTGGCATAATGCGCATCTTCGGGATCCCAGTCACGGAAGATGAACTTCAACTTATCATAATCTTTAACTATGTCACTTGTAAGCTCCCTGCCCATCGGCCCCTGCCAGACGAGTATGTGAGGGAATTGAGGGAAAAGTTCCACCGATTTTGGTTGCACGGCGAGGCAGATTTCGGTTCTGCCCTCCACATGGTAAATCAGGGCTTTGTTTCCCATTACCATCCTCTGAGCCGCCGCCACCGCCAGTGATGTTTCGCCCTTGCTGTCTTCGATGACAAATTTGACAGGCCTGCCGTTCATACCGCCGGCGAGATTAATCTCCTCAGTCGCAATCCTCATCATATCCATGACAGGTTTTGTGCCCGGAGAGCTTGCGCCGCCGACATAACCTATTACTATCGGCCCTGTATTAGGCCCTGCCTGAGGTTGTGCCGGTCCACATCCGATGACCGCCACAACGGCCACCAGTGTGAAAATGATGAACAATGATAGAATCGTACCCCTTGACTTCATAAGCACCTCCTTTCGTTTGTCCAAATATTATACCACGTAATGTCAATCGTTTATGCGATTTTTTCAAATAATTACCGGCTGGCAGGGTAAGAAACCTCTGGCCAAGGAGAGTAATTTACTCAAAGCCAGCTTATTGATTGACCGGTTATTATATGTTGAGTATTAGAGCTTGGGCGTGTTCCCAAGCCTATCGAAGGTATAGGGCTTATCCGTCTTAATACCGGCGAGGCGCTTGGCGATGTTCTTTGTGTTCTCTACATTATAGGAACCCATGATGGCTATCTGTTCCATCCTGGGTGAGCCTCCGCCGTGTACACCTGCATACTGCATAACACCGGCGTTTTCAGAGCAGGATAGTCCTTGTACCCAGGCGAAGGCACGCAGGACGTCTTTTACATCGACATTGGGATTTCGTGCCATGTATTTCTCTATGAAAGGTTTTGTTTCTTCATTCACCCAATCTCCAGGGCGCGGTAGTGTTGCCGGCATGCCGCCTGCGATATCAGCCAGTATGTCATACTCATGGTAAATATTTACACCGGCATGCCTGCGGCTGACGTTGCAGTACATGATATCAGGGACGTAAGTGCCGGATGGTGATTTATAGCCGTTGATAGCGGCGGCAATACCTGTACCATAGACCAGCTCGGATGTACAGATAAGCTCAGCAAGCTTTTCATTCACATGGTGCTCTTTCTCAATACCGTTGACTTCTGCCATCAGCGCAGTGGCGCCGGTGAGCACGTCGGTCATGGCGGGTTTGCAGCCGGTATAGCTGTGGCGGTGATATAGCGCGAAAGTCAGGGCAAGCCTGCCTCCCATATCGGTCTCACCGCACAGGAAAACATGGTCCCACGGGATAAAAACATCATCGAAGATGGTCAGGGAATCAGCGCCTCCCCAGGGCCCGGGTGCTCCCCAGCCTTCGGGATATTCCACCATGGGCGCACTGACGATCTGCTTAACACCTTCTGCATCCGCAGGGATGGTAAAAGCTACAGCCCAGTCGCCCTCTTCCTTAGTTAGTGCCCTGGTCGGTATCACGTTTATTTGCTCAACCACAGGCGCGTAGGAATTGTGAACTTTGGCACCCCTGACAACTATACCGTCGCTCTTCTTTTCTACAATTCGTAAATAGAGGTCGGGGTCTTTCTGCTCGTGCGGCCTCCATGGCCTGTTTCCCTTAACATCAGTCTGTGCGCAGCACGAAGTGCGGTCATTACTCTGGAAATCTTTGAGCCACTTCTCGAACCTTTTATGGTATTCCGTACCATACTTTTGGTCAGTTTGATACGTTATTACGGAAAGAGCGTTGGTGGAATCTATGCCCATGCACCTGGCAATACAACCTCCCACCTGCTGCGATGTAAGCCTGGTCATTTTCTGCTTGGTCAGCAGGTCCTCAATGCTTCTGTGTATATGGTTGAACCGGTTGATCTTTTCACCGGTCAGGTGTGAAGTAGCCGTGAGTACGTCCTGGTAATCCTTAAACTCTGGATCGGTTATCATGTCATAGGTCTTGGCTAAAACATTAACCGCGCCTTCGAGGCGCTTGAACTCACGGTCAACCAGCTTGCCGTCTATATAGATATTGCGCCTCATTTTGCTGAGTCTTTTTTTGTATTCGCTCGATGTGATCATTTAAACTCCTTGTTCCTTGTTGTTTATTAGACAAATATTATTTATCGCTTCAACTTCAATGATATTGTGGACCGGTGTACTGGTCAAAATTTATATTGTCATTCCGCCATCAACGATGAGGTTTTGCCCGGTAATGAAGCCTGATTTGTCAGATGCAAGGAATACAGCGGCCTGGGCCATATCCTCGGGTTCAGCAATCCGCTTCAGCGGAGTCCTATCCATAATAACCTTGTAAATGTCCGGGTTGCCCCAGAGAGCCTGGCTGAACTGTGTTCTGGTCTGACCGGGGGAAAGCGTATTCACCCTGATACCATATACAGCCCACTGTTGTGCCATAACTTTGGTTGCCATATTCACCCCGGCCTTACTGACCGAGTAAATAGGAAGTATATCCGGTGTAACTCCAGCGATGGAGGATATGTTGATGATTACTCCGCCGCCGTGTTCTTTCATGACCCTGGCGACAGCCTGACTGAGGAAAAACAAGCCCTTAAGGTTGAGATTCATGATGGAGTCCCAGGCTCGTTCGCCAATATCGATCGCTGACTCCATGGTTGGGTTGGTTGCCGCGTTGTTCACCAGGATGTTTATCCGGCCGAACTCCTCTTTGGCTTTAGCAACGAGGTTGGCAATATCCTCGGTCCGGCCTATATGTGCGGTTACGGGTAGCGCTTTCCTGCCCAGGGCTTTAATTTCGTCTGCCACTTTTTCCAGGTCGGCAGCCTTACGGCTTGCCAGTACAACATCGGCTCCCGATTTTGCCATTTCCAGCGCTATAGCCCGCCCTATACCGCGGCTGGCGCCTGTCACCAGAGCGACCTTCCCTTTAAGCGATATATCCATTCTTAAACCTCCTTATTTTGATACCAGTACTATATCTGAATAGATGCTGAAATATTAAACAAATGAAGATTCTCATAACCAGGAATAGATCTGATATATCTTGAGTTCCGGGTAAAGTAAATACCAGCACCCTTAAACGTGCCAATTATATCAAGCGGATGTTTGGCTGCACAAGAATTTAAAGGTATGTGAAGCCTGTGATTGTCCCTTATTTATATTAATTCTGCAGAGATTGCATTGGGCTGGCAGCCGGTGATCATATGGAACGCAGTATTGTGAATAGTTTCCGTTTTTTCAGGCTGTGCTATTCAGGCACACAACTTGCTGCGACTCTGTTTGGTTCTTGTTATGGCACAGAGTAATATGTCCGGATCAAGGGCATCCAACTCTTTGAAATCGGTCACATTCAAATGAAATCTACAGGCGCCAGATGGTCCTACGGTGTCACAAATACCTGATGCGGCTGGAAAATACAGATATTTGTTTCACCCATGGCGCTGCTGTCCGTTATCTCAACAAAGTATGCATAAGACGTTTTTGGTTTAAGCTCATTACCGACAACAACCTGGCCTCTGTTGAGTCCGGCATCCGGATTTGTTAATCTCTGAACGAATATGTTATCCCACCACACAAGCTTCTGTGTATTGAACTCCTTTCCGGATCTGCCTTCAGAAAGACGGTAGATATAAAATGCGTCCAGGCCACCCAACTCTTTGAGTGTTGACCAGCTAACCTTGACATCTTTTAACGGGGCGCCATCCTGCATCGTTTTTGATTTGGAAGGGGAGAATGAGTCATAAATTTTCTCCCTGTTCTTCAGATATGTAGATACCAGGGCACCAGATGCCTTATTTTTCTGGAATCGAGATTTTTTTACCACATCACCGTTTTTGCACTTAACCTCGATTGTGTATTCTCCTTCTTTCAAAAAACCGGTCGGAAGATTGACCATATACCAGTAATTTTTGGGAACCCGGTCATATATCCAACCGTTTATATTCAGATTGGTAAATTCCTGGTTCTTAAATTCTATTTTATAATTATTAGTGCCATAGGCTGTGATCTTATCGATCAGTTCCGGCGTAGCTATCTCCGGTGTGGGATAGAAAGCGATAAGAAACTTATGCTGCTCTTTCTGTAAGCCCGTGTTTTCAAAATCCATATATACATTGCATGCCATAATGTCATAAATCACAATTTTACTTTTTTCCATGATACTTCTCCATTTTTTAATTTTGTTTTTGATTGTTTTGTGCAATGTCGCACCCGGCAAATGCCCCAAAATTTATACAGGTATGTCTATTTGGTATGGTGAATTGTAAAAATTGCTTTTTATCGGGCGACTAATCGACCGATAAATCTAAGGCGTAGTTTATCACTGCAAATAATCTGTGTCAATACATTGCAAGAGCCCTTTTTCCGTACGCCGAAACTACTTTGCGCGTATGAGCAGTATAGGGCACCGGGCGCCTCTTAGCACCTTCTCTGCGATACTGCCAAAAGCCCATTTGTTAATCCCGGTCCGGCCGTGTGTGGACATGATAATGAGGTCAACCGGGTTTTTATTAGCGTAATCGATTAATACTTCAGCGGGATTGCCCTCCGGTACCTCTGAACGGATTTTTAGGCCATACCTGTGTAGACTACCCTGTATCTTATCCAGGTAATCCTGGCAGATCTGCTTGCATCGCCTGGTTTCATAATCCAGATATTCTTCCCAGCTCATAGACATTGGAGGAGGGTAACTGATGGGGGGAGCAAAGACCTCGCATACCCTTATTAAGATCACATCAGTTTTGTTTTTAACAAGCTGACGGTTTAATTCTTTCAGATGTTTCAGGACGGATTCTGCCAGTTCAGAGCCATCCAGTGGCACCAGGACATTCAGTTTCTTACCGTTGGCATAAGTAGCTTTATCGCAGGCACCAGCTTTCACCAGCCACACCGGTACTCTGGTTGCATCAAGTACTTTTTCAGCTATACTGCCATATAACCAGCGGCTCGCTCCTGAGCGGCCATGTGTGGCCATTACTATCAGTTCAATTTTATTTCTGGTGGCATAATCTACAATTGTATCCGCTACTTTGCCTGTAATAACCTTGCCCACAGCCTTATCACGGTATTTGGCTTTTGCTACCAGCTTATTCAGGTATTCCTCTGCCGAAGATTTTGCATCGGCCTCTATACGTTTTTTATAGCTTGCATTGGTCATGGGTACATCCAGGGGCTGTATTACATATAAAAAAGTAATTTTTACATCCTCGTGGCCTGCAGCCAATACATCTACGTGTGGCAAGACACACTCCGCCAATTCAGATCCATCAAGTGGCACGAGTATTTTTTGAAACATATTCCTCCTCCCTTACGAGATATCAGAATCCGGTGGGATAACATGATGATAAGTTTCGAGGGTAGGATATGTCAAGGATAGTGGTTATTGCCTGATTATAAGGTTCCGTCAGACGTCTGGGGTAAAGGCTTCAACCCGTCATCTTCAAGAGCTTTACTGAGCGAGGCTATGGCAACTTCGACCTGGCTATCCTCCGGTTTTCGTGTAGTCATGGACTGCAGCCAGAGCCCGGGTATAAGCAACAGATATACCAGCTTGTTACGGCTGTGCGCAGCCTCGAAACGGATAATTTCATAGCTTATGGCTGCGATAACCGGTATCAACAGTATACGGGAAATAATACTTATCCACAGGGGTGGGCGGCCCAGCAGCGCGAAGACCACGATGGATATAACCAGCACAACCAGTAAGAAGCTGGTTCCACAGCGGGTGTGAGCGGTGGAATAATTTTTTACAGAAACAATTCGGAGTGGAACTCCGGCTTCATAGGCATTCACTGACATGTGCTCAGCGCCGTGGTAAGCGAATATCTCCTTGATCTCTGCCATGCGGCCTATAATGGCCAGGTAAAGCACAAAAAAAACAATTCGAATCAAACCCTCAATAATATTACTGAGAAACGCGGAGGAAATTAAGGCATCAAAAACGCGGACTGCGAGTAACGGAAGTACGAAAAAAAGGACGACAGCCAGCAGGATGCCCAGGATGACGCTTCCCCAGATCATAGCGGGGGTTATTTTTTCCTTCTCATCCTCCGTAGTAATTTGCGCGGAGTACATTAATGCTCCCGTACCGAGGGCGATTGTTTCGATAAGAACAATTATTCCCCTGATAAAAAGTAGTTCGCGCCATTTCCCTTTAAAGAGCGTCGACAGCGGACGGCTTGAAATATGGATGCTGCCGTCGGGTTTACGCACAGCGATCGCCGTGCTGGTGCGGCCGCGGATCATCACTCCGCCCATCACCGCCTGTCCGCCATAGTAAAAAGGTTTTTCTTTTGTCATCAGCTTAAAAAAAAGGGGCGGCATATATATGCCGCCCCTGATAAAGCATAGAATGTATTTATTTAGGTTTGGCCATCTTGCTGTAGCGTCTCTTAAAACGTTCGACGCGACCCGCGGTATCTACGATCCTTTGCTCGCCGGTAAAGAAGGGGTGACACTTGCTGCACAGCTCAACCCTGAGCGTCTTTTTTGTTGAACCTGTGATAAATGTGCTCCCGCAGGAGCAGGTGATTGTGGCATCGGTAAAATATTGAGGATGTATCTTTTCTTTCATTGAATTTATCCCGGATATACGCTGGCTTTTTTCCTGTTTTTAGTTGCCTGTTCGAATTTAACCAAGCCGTCGATTAACGCAAAAATCGTATAGTCTTTGCCTAAACCCACGTTGCTGCCGGGGTGAATTTTAGTGCCTCGCTGCCTGACAATAATGGTACCTGCGCGTACTTTTTCACCGCCAAACCGCTTTACGCCGAGTCTCTTGGATTGACTATCACGGCCGCAGCGTGTACTGCCGCCGCCTTTTTTATGAGCCATTAGTTTTCACCTCCGGTTGCAGCCTTCGCCCTGGGGGCTTTTTTGCTTATTTTGCTACCGGGTTTAACTATATCCTTGATAAGCAATCTGGTATAAGGCTGCCTGTGCCCGGTTTTTCTGCGGGAGCGGACCTTGTTCTTATACCTGAAGACAATAATTTTCCTGGCCTTGCCTTCCTCGATGCAACTGGCAATAACCTTGGCTCCCTTGATTTCCGGGCTTCCGATAACAACTTCATCTCCATTGGCTATCATCAGCACCGGAGATAATTCTATTTCCTGGCCTTTTTCAACGTGTAGCAGGTCAACGTTAACGACCTGTCCGGGCCTAACCCTGTACTGCTTGCCACCTGAGGCTACGATTGCATAAGAGTCGCTCATTTTTACAGTCCTATCAAAAGAATAACCCTATAAATATATCAATCAGCGCAGGTATGTGTCAAATTCCACTCTCTTCCAATACAAGATGAGCCTGGAGGAGATAACGGTTTCTAATACAGGATGAGCCTTAAGAGATAGGCGTCTCGTTTATGATTGGGACATGCAGCTGATTATGAACGACGAAAGATTACAAACAATTCAACAAATCAGGCAGTTTTTACAAGGGAGTGAGACAGTTGAGTTCGAAGGAGTATCTATTGAGGTACGATACCATTGGATAGAGACGGTGCTGGTGAAATTTAAATACGCGCGACTCAAGAGGGCTGACAAAGGTGTGGTCCGGCGTTACATCATCCCGGTTGATAGGGCATTTCAACCAAAAGGGATGTCTGAGTAAGGCAGACTACGATAGGCACAGGTTTCCCAAGAAATATACGCGGGCAGACATTACACTGCTGGCCAGGACAGACGAATTGCATGACTGTTTGAGCGGGCCGGCCACTAAAAAGATAATGGAACGGGAATGTGCAGTGTACGGGCATTCAGATTTCAGTAACATCTCACGGATATCTATTGCCCATCTCTACAATCTGCGCCGCAGTTACCTCTACCGGAACATCAACAAGCGCTATACCAAAACCAAGCCGGCAGTGATGAGGATCGCTGAGCGGGTCAAGCCGGATCCCGGTGGGAGGCCAGGTTATATTCGCGTCGATACGGTACACCAGGGAGACAAGGATGGCGAGAAGGGAGTGTATCATATCAATGCCGTGGACGAGGTCATTCAATGGGAGATAGTGGCTTCTGTGGAAAGGATATCGGAGAATCATCTGGTGCCAGTTTTGGAAAACATGCTGGCAGGATTCCCCTTTGTTATTCGAGGGTTTCACTCCGATAACGGGTCCGAGTTCATCAACAAGATGGTGGCCGGGCTTTTGAATAAGCTCTTGATCCGCTTCACCAAGAGCCGGGCACGCCACACCAATGATAACGGCCTGGTGGAGTCGAAGAATGGTTCTGTGGTGCGTAAACAACTGGGCTATGCCTATATTCCTCAAATGTATGCCTCAGCAATTAACCAGTTCAATAGGAGCTTCCTGAATCTCTATATCAACGTCCACAGGCCTTGCTTCTTCCCTGTATCAATTATTGATCACAGGGGCAAGGTCGAAAAAACATATCCTTATGAGAAAATGATGACGCCGTACCAGAAGTTGAAATCATTGGCTGGCCC
>JAPLHI010000193.1 GCA_026389695.1 Chloroflexota bacterium | reverse complement strand
CTGTTAAAAAAGGCGTACCACCATCCAGCCGAACAGTGGACCTACGAAATAGCGCATGAACGGTAAAAACGCAGGCGAGAATCGCCGTGATAGCCCTTCTGTGTATTCCTGCAGGTAGTTGGTAAAGGTTTTAATACGATACTTGAGCACGGCATCCGACCGGGAAGTATCGTACCAGTCCAGGTAATACGGCTTGCTGGGAAACTTATAATCGGGAGGCAGCGGCAGGCCCATTACTTTGAGCAATGATCCGATAAGGTCGCGGTAAAGCATCCGCTGGTCGGGTCCCCCACTGATGATAAAAGTGTTGTTCTTTATCTGCTCAAATTTCGTAACAGCATTAATGATAGCGACGGCAGTGTTATCAGGGTGACAGAATTCGATCCTGTTCTTCAGGGGGATGCTGAACATACGTTTGATGTCACTGAGCTCGAAATTGAAATACATGTTTACCGAAAGGCGCAGGATGACATAATCAAGGCCGGACTCTTTGATGATATTCTCCGCCTCGTACTTGGTTTTGGCGTAGCCTCCCATGGGCATGCAGGTGTGTTTGTCTGCGCATATGGGATCGGCGGCTAACGGTGTGGGACCGTGTACGGCTACCGATGAAGTATATACCAGGGGCAAGTGTCTATCCAGGCTTTTCAGATGGTCTACCAGCAGCCTGGTGCCCTCTACATTGACCATCCTCGCCAGGTTGGGCTTCTGATCGGCAAGCGGCGGCAGAATGGCTGCCATATGAACTACCGTATCCACGCCTGCCAGAGCTGCTTTTACAGATTCAGGATCGGTAATATCGCCCCAGTAAAATTCAGCCTTTGTATCAAGCTCTCTGACCGCCTTACGGTTGCGCGGTGTATCGAGGTCGAGAATCCTGACGCTGAAACCCTGTTCAAGGAAGCGTTTGGTTATGGTTACGCCCAACCGGCCTGCTCCGCCGGTTATTAATACTTTCATGATTATATAACTCCTGTTGATCTCTAATAATCGCGCCCGTCGTGCAGGGCGCCTATGGCCCACTGCGTCCATTGTGAGCGCAGTTGCTCGTTGTCAAGCGGTGTATTGTGGTTTCCGGTGGTTACCATCACCTGCTTGGGCTCGCTGGCCATTACATAGGAATAAAGGAACCTGTTGTAAGGTGTAGCCTGGTCTCCAAGGCAGAACACGAAGAGCTTTGAGCATCCTTCCAAGTCTGCCAGTACCTCGGAGATTTTCATGCGCGGCCAGGCATCGAGGAACTTGGCCCAATCCACCCGCGCCTTCATATCTTTATTGAAATGCGTGCAGATTCTAAATATATATTCGATTACGCGCCTGAACCAGGGGTAAGCAATGTGGCCGGGATTGCTGGCGATGGCATGTTTAATTTCGCCGGGACAGGCCAGCCCAACCAGCACCCTGGCTTTCTTGAGCTTGCCTGCAGCCATGATGGCAGACATGGCACCCATGCTGTGCCCGATGAGCCCCATGCGCTTGTGGTCGATCTCCGGCTGGTCATGGAGAAAATTCCAGGCGTCCACAATGTCCGAGACCTGCTGTCCATCCAGTAGGCCCTCACTGGAACCATGGCCGCGGAAATCGAAAACCAGCGTGGCAATGCCCTCGGCGGCCAGGATCCTGGCGCTGTCTTCAAAGGCTGCCTGGTCATTGCCGTAGCCGTGGCAAAATACAACGCCGGGTACCTTGGTGTGCTTGTTAGCGGCGGCGGGCATTAAAATCTTGCCGGTAAGTATTAGACCGTGGCTGCCGAAAGCGATAGGTTTTTCCAGTATTTCAGTGTTTGAATTGTCATTTATCGAGGTGGTCGGGTACATAATGTTAATATAACTCCCTTTATCTAATTGACTGCACTAAGTTTAACCTACCAACCCATAGGGTGTAATCGGTTATCGGGCTGATTTTAACCGGGTGAGTCACTGAAAAAGCGTCGTCCTTTAATCCGACGGGTAGTCATACTTTTGGTGGATGTTTACCTGAACAGGAAGCTGCGGATAATAAAAGGCCATTACCTTGAGTCGGAGGTAATGGCCTCGCGGATTGGGCGTTAAATTATTACAGGATCAGATCCACTTTAAAATGCACATGAAGATGATGATGAGGATCAGATCGAAGCCGAGTATAATGCCCACCGTAGTAAGCTTACTCTTCAGCTTCTCCATGTCGTAAACCCAGAAGGACATGAGGAAGAAAGGCAAATAACCTATGAAGAAGATCAGCCAGGGGGCTCCGAGGTTCCACCAGGTGTACTCCCAGGTGAGCGCGCCTGCCCAGTTCAGCAGGCACTCCACGAATACACAGAATATTGAACCGGCTATAGCGAAAAACAAACGGTTGGGGATGCCGATAATCTTCAGCTTTTTATCAGCGGGCAGCATCTTGGAGAAAGCTATTCCCGACAAAGCGAACATAAAGCAAATCTCAATGTTAAGACCGATAAGTATCACCAGGGCGCTGCCGTTGCCGGGCGTACCCCAGACCGGCGCATAACCTGTGAAATGGAAGACCAGGCCGTTCCAGATCTCATTGAACCAGTCCATACCCCAGAAGGCCAGCCCCGCCATGATCAGGCTCCAGTTCTTACGCTCGTACTCGGTAGCATATACGTATACAACAAGGGCGAAGAGGGGAATGATATACCACTGAAAATGGCTGCCGTCACGCAGCAGTGCTAAAGCTCTCGCGGCAGAATCTGCCATGCCAAACCTCCTTTCATTTAAATATTAAAACCGTGAAAAATGATTTGTCTCTTATAATCCGAGGCGTTTTTTGATATCGCTCATCAGTTCTTCGTAGCTGGCGACAGTAACCGGCTGTTTCCTGGCTGCCAGTATCTTTTCCCTGCATTTCTTGACAGCCAGGCTCCGGGGGTTGATGTTCTGCTGTTTGGCTTCATTTAGTATCTGGGTAGTAAGCGGACCCAGGTAGTTTCTCAGCACCGTAAAGACATTGTCGGAGGTACCGCCCAGCATATCTATCACCGCCAGTATAATGCCTCCCGCATTGGAGATAAAGTCAGGCACGGAGACTATGCGTTTTTGGAAAAGTATCTCCTCGGCTTCCATTGTGATGGGAATATTGGCCATGCTCGATATAACCATGGCTTTAATACTGCCGGCGTTTTTCTTGTTTATGACATACGGCCTGGCGCCGGGGACGAGGATGTCTACGGGCAGCGTATATAAATCCTGGGGCTTGGAATGTTTGGCGTGCTTGTATTCTGCAACGGCTTTATCACCGCTGGTTTTGCGTGCCTGAAGCAGGGCGGGTATATCCAGCCCGTCTTTATTATAGGCTGTACCGTGCCGGGTTGAGATAGCCACTACCCTGGCGCCGGATTCACTGAAATAGCGCGCCACGCCGCCTCCTACTTTACCGAATCCCTCAATGGCTACCTTTGCTCCCTTTATATCAAGTTTAACTAACTGGCAGGCAGCTAAAGCTGCCACGACCACACCGTATCCCGGAGCATGATCTTCCAGCGGTTCGCCGTCTATCATTTGTAACGACAGCCCGGAGAATCTCTGTTGCACTCCCGCCCCCTGGTAGAAGGTCGCCACATCGTCCATATCGGTGCCCATATCGGGTCCCAGTGTTATTTCGGATGCAAGCAAAGCTTTTACCGCGTTGCCGAAGGATACCAGCAGTTCTTTGCGCTGTAATCCGCGTATTTCCTGCTCGGCCCAGATGCCGGCCTTGGCTCCGCCGATGGGCAGGTCCAGTATGGCGAACTTGTATGTCATGGCGCGGGCCAGACGGACTATTTCCTCAGTGGTGATGTCTGCCAGCATTCGCGTCCCGCCGGCTGCTCCGGCAAGTGATAATGTGTCCACCACAACCACCCCTTTCATGCCTGTTACGGCATCGTAAACATACATTATCTTTTCGGGTCCGAGTTCATCGGTCATTTGCATCCAAGCCGTCATGATTGAGACCTCCTTCTTAAAAACTTAAATCACTTTTGTCACAAATAAATATCGCAATACAATAGGGTTACACTCTGAATGATTTAGGGCCGCTCATTTCTGTTTTCTATTCGCCATGATATAAAGGGCAATGCCGATCAGTATTATCAGCGGGCTGATAAACAGACCGAGGCTGATGATATAAGCCTCTTGTTTTCCCGTAAAAGTGCTGACGAGAAAATGGAATGTAAAACTTACTACGAATAGGGCCACCCCTCCTATCATCCACCATGTATATAATTTCACAACAAATTCCTCTCTTAATAATATATTATCATACGTGCTGGCATGCGGGGCAGTAATATGTCCCGCGCTGGCGGACAACTATGCGGGCGATGAGGGTTCCGCAGCGTGGGCAGGGTTCTCCCCCGCGGTGGGCCGCTGCAAACTCCGCATGCGCCCTGCCTGCCTGGCCGTTGGGACAGCGGTAGTTCCTGACGCTGGCGCCCTTATTGCGAATCGCCTTTCTAAGCACATCCCGCATAGCCTTATGCAGCGCTTTCACTTCGACCGCTGACAGGGATTGCGCCGGTTTTGAAGGGTGAATACGCGCTGCGAAGAGCGCTTCATCGGCATACATATTCCCGATGCCGGCAATCAGCTTCTGTTCCAGCAGCACGGCCTTGACCGGGGCCTTACGTGCGGAAAGCAGCTTTTTCAGCGCCTGTGCTGTAAAGTCAGGACTGAGCGGATCAATTCCCAGCTTGCCTACAATTTCACCGGTTTCTTTTACGAGAGACAGTGTCCCAAAGCGACGTATATCGGTGAAAACCAGCCTGCCCTTATTATTGAAGAAGAACTCAGCGCGTGTGAACGGCTCGTCATCGCACGGGTTCCAGAGCAATGAACCCGTCATGCGCAGGTGTACAACTAATGTCTTGCCATTGGAGAGATGAATCAGGATGTACTTGCCACGGCGGGAAAGGCCGAGTATTTTCTGCCCGATCAGCCCGCTACTGAAATCTTTGATCGATAGCTTTTGCACGGGCCTGGTATCATGGATTTTAACCACGGTGAATGTGCGACCGGTTAAATATGGTTCGAGCTCGTTCTTGATAGTTTCAACTTCGGGTAGCTCGGGCATCAGCTCATCTCGCCCCAGTTTTTACCGACTTTGATGTCTATTATTAACGGCACAACAAGCT
>JAPLHI010000002.1 GCA_026389695.1 Chloroflexota bacterium | reverse complement strand
GTATTACGTCCTTTTTATACGGCGCAAGGGAGTTTCGAATGTTGGATACCAGGCCGTTGATATATGATGTAGTGTCGATAGCGGCATATTGCCCCGACCGCAATACCTGTTCATGGATCATGGCCATGGACATAACACGTGTATTACTTTCCCGTAGCGATTCGCGTGCCTCTTGATCCTTAGTGCGCCTCATTTGAAGGTTTAGCAGGCTGGAAATGACCATCAGGTTGTTTTTTACACGGTGATGGACTTCTTTCAGGAGGACTTCCTTATCTGCTAAAGCTGATCTCAGCTCCTCGTTCCTCGCCACTAACTTACGCGCACTCTCTGCCAGTTTTTCCTCTGCCTGCTTGCGCTGAGTGATGTCCTGGCTGACAGTCCTGAAACCAATGATCTCACCCTGCTTATTCCTGCGAAGACCGATGAAAGACTCCGCAAATATTATGCTGCCGTCCTTGTTCAGGATCCTGTGAGGATAACACTTATTTGGCTCCCCGCTCTTGAATACAGCCTTGGAGGCAGCGAATAGCCCCGCACTATCATCTTCAGGCACCGTCAGGCGATAACTCTTCCCGATCAGCTCTTCTATCGAATAACCAAATTTACGGCAGGTAGATTCATTCAGGAAGGTGAAGTTTCCTGCCAGGTCTACTTCATAATAGTGGTCATATATCTGCTCCAGTATGGTCCGGTACCTTTCCTCAGATTCTATAACCGCCTCTTCAAGCTGCTTGCGCTCGGTGATGTCATTATACATAGCGACTATCTCGCCACCAGGCAATTTAAAAACCCAACTTTCCCGCCAGCTTCCGGGATCTCTCTCATCTTTGTAAATGTTCGTAGGGAAATACTCCGGTTTTCCGGTTTGCCACACTCTCTGGAACACTTCAAAGACTCCAAACGTTTTCACCCCGGTAAATGCCTCGCTAACACGCTTACCAACGATGTCTTTCCTGCTTACTTTCTCTATCTTCTCTGCCGCGGGATTGAAATCCCTGATTATGAAATCTCCACCGTTGTCGACGGCTTCATATACGGCTACTCCGCTGCTCATAAAATTGAAGAGCCCCCGGAACCGTATCTCGCTCTCCCGCAGCGCTTCCTCCGCCTGCTTACGCTCACTGATATCCCTGATAATAAAGGTGCCGAGCCATTCTCCCATTATTTTTCTCATTGCTACAGATACTTCAGCAGGAAAATCTCCCCCCGTTTTTCGCCTGGCTGTTAACTCAAGCTTATGACCAGACTCTGCCGTCTGTCCCTTTGCCCGCGCAAGTTTTTGTAGTTCACTATTCAGCAACAACGCGGATTCACGTGGAAAGATGAAGTCAATTACATTGGCGCCGGTGGCTTCCGATACTGAGTACCCGAAGATTTTGGCAGCAGCCGGGTTCCAGGTCAGGATTGTGCCCTCATTGTCAACTGATACTATGGCATCGCTGGCCATCTCAACCAGGGTTTTATAATTAGCCTCAATAAAATTAAATGACTTGGTTATTTCTTTTTCTAAGAGGATGCCTTTTTTTCCGGATAAGCGGACTGCGGATATTATCCCGATAAGCAGGTAAATACATCCAAGATACTGAGCGGTTCTGCCGGCCCATCCCACCATCGTGCCTACTCCCTTTTGTATGAAAACTGCACACAATCCTATCGTAATCAATGCCAGCGCCAGACTGAACCAGTAAGTAAAATCAGCCCTCGACCTGAAGTACGCTCTCAGAAAAATTACAGTTGAGACGGCGAATAAAACAGTTGCCGCCCCGAGTACAAATTGCCTCAAAACAGTGGGGCCTGTTCCTTGCACAAAGAAAGGAGGCACCAGGCCTGCTAATGCTGCAAGGGTAAAAAGTGACATGAAAATCAGGACAGCTAAATAACAAAGGCCGAGATAGAGTCCGCCGTGTTTGGGCGACTTGTATGCAGCATCCTTCCATAAAGCGAATAGGGCGGCTGCGACAAGCAATATTGCTAACAATGCACCCGTGTTATGTATTGTTGGTGTAAGATTTGTTCCTCCAGGTATATTGATAGTAAAGCCGGCAACTAACGAGCCGTAGCCGAAGGCAACCATACCGCAACCAACAAATAGCAGAGGGAGAGCTCCGCTTTTGGCATAACTTTTCCACGCAAGGTAGGCTACGGAAAACGGGATAAGTGACAGTAATAAAACATTAAGGGTCGGGAGTAAAAAAGGGGGTTCAAAAACCAGGGTTGGGTTAATGAATGCCAGTATAATGATTATAGTTACGAGGAGAGGTACTGGCACAATAGCCAGAATTTTCTTCCAACCCCTACCCTGCTGCAGGTTTTTACCGTAGCTGCTAAGAGTCTGCCCCATTACCGCGCATCCCCGGATGCCCTCCTTTTGCCATTTGCCTCCCCTCCGAATGCAATAATACCCAAAGAGCCAATTTTATATTATGTCTATATAAGGTAGTCTACCCCCCCCCCCCCATAGTCAATGCACTTTAGGGTACACTTTAGGGTACATTTTAGGGTAATAATATGTCTTAACATGGACCTGTGCGGTCCACGGTCGGCGGGCGGGTTTCCGTGCGGCGCTGCGGTTCGCGGTAGTTTAGGGTTGCCGGGGGTTGGGCAAGGTGCTCAAACGCGAACTACGGGAGACGCTTAAGCCAAAAACATAATTAAAAAGAAATAACGCTACCGGCGTTATCTATTTATTGCCTTTCTCAATCGCAGATTTAACTACCCGCAAGAATTTTTCGGCGCTTTCAACCATTTCC
>JAPLHI010000141.1 GCA_026389695.1 Chloroflexota bacterium | reverse complement strand
AGCGGACGTGAAAATTAAGAGTTTAGCGAAGCTTTAACTCGTGGGCAAGGACATCGCAAAGATAATCATCGTGCCTCATATAATGATGCACTGTCTGGCTATACTCATGCGCTTCTTTTAACAGCATAGCGAGCATAGCATCGGCGCCGGCTTCGAAGATATTTTTTTCATATTCCCGGCCTACACCATCGGCATGTGGATTAATCCATCCTTCCGGCCTGTATTTTATCCTGCTCCGGTTGCTGGTTATTTCTTCCATATCTCTACCCCACTTTTATTTTATTGGAGGGCATGCGGATCTCAGCTTCTGTCTACTTTTTCGTATTTACTCTGTCGATGATTTCCGCCAGGCAGCTGGTGCAGATAATAGAATCACAATCGGTTCTACCGCCGCATTCAACACACTCGGAAGGCATACTAAATACTCCTCTTAACATTAAACTACTAATCGTTTCATTTTTACATAATAAACGGAAATATTGAATGCCCAACAGGGTCATAAACGTGACCGTGATGGCTATATCGGCCGCGAATTCGGGGGTAGATAGCGCTTCGCAGTAATGGCTTTAATCTTTTATCTTTTTATAACCTACTTGATGAATCTGGCATAGACCAGTCCCGCAACTACAGCCTGAGCGAAAATGCTGATACTCCAACTCGTTACCATTATTAACGAAATCGGGAAGCTAGCATAAGACATTAACATCCCCGGAAGAGTAACTACCCAGTAACACAGGCCGAAATATATCCCCTTTTTCCACGTATTCTTTTCCTGAAATACAGTTCTTGTCAGGGAAAATATCCATGCCAGTATAATCCCCAGTATGAAAGGCTCGATGAACATAAGTAACATGAGAGGGTCAGACCAGGGCCTGATCAGATTCGCGTTGTTATATTCCGCGTTCAATGACGGGAAGATGAGATTAAATAAGGGACTGAGCGCCATGCTCACTATAAGCATAGCCAGACCGGCTAATAAACCGACAGGTATTATTTTTTTCATCTGATTACCTCCCTTAACCAATTTCATTTTTCAGTATGTTATAAAACCTGGCCCTCGCTGCCCTTTCCATCCAGGGCTGATGGCCGCAGTTCTCAAGCAGGATGAATCTAAAATTCTTGATAACACGAGAAAGAGGCTCCCGGACTCCTTCTGCGGGATGGGGATCATAATCGCCGTGTATAGCGATTACCGAGCAATGAATTTTCTTCCCGAGCTTCAGTAATTGCCCGCTGCTCCTCATCTCCGCAGCCTGCTCCCATACGAGCTGATGGACATCACACCGACATTCTAACACCTCATCTTCATATGGCAACGGATCATATGAGTCAGCGGCGGCAACCAGCCTGCCGAATCGGGCCATGTGTGTATTTTTATCCGCGACGGCTGGATCATTGAGGATTTCCAGCAGAGAAAGAACTTCCCATCGATCTTCTTTGCTGAGCCTGCTCAACCTGGTTTGCATGATATTTGCGGCATATTTTTCTTCAAATGGCCCGCTGCCGATGAGTACAAGTTTCTTCACCAACGCGGGATGTTGAGCGGTAAAAATGAAGCTGAGCCACGCACCCCAGGACCAGCCTATCAAGATGACTGGCAGGCTGGCATATTGCTCCAGCACGTCATGCAATTCCAAAACCTGACCTTCAACGGAGACTGCTGTTTGCAGTGGTTCCAGAACACCCCTGATGGAGGAAAGTTCCCTGGCAACAGGCGCCATTTCTCCGGGTGCGCCCGGCCCGCCGGCACGTATATAATAACCAAACAGTTAATTTGTTGTTCCGTTTATAATCTCTAATGATTGAAGGAGTGTGAAATGAGGTTTGATCTGACAGAAGAAGAGCTGATGGTGCAGAAGCTGGCCCGGGATTTCACCGTCCGCGAAGTGGAACCGGTAGTAGAACAGATAGAAAAAACCAACCAGACGCCCAGGGAGATGCTGAAGAAGTTCTCTGAAGTCGGATTACTGGGGATTACCCTGCCGAAGGAATACGGAGGATCGGGCGCGAGCGTGCTCAGCGACGCTCTGGTTGTCGAAGAGGTAGCCAAGTCAGGTATAGGCATGGAGTGGCTGGTCTCCATGAATAACAGTATCGGCGACACCATCAACCATTTCGCTTCCGAGGATATAAAAAGAAAATATCTGCCGCCGGTTTGCCGGGGCGAGCAGTGTCTCTCGATATTATTTACTGAACCCGCTACGGGATCAGACCCCAAAATGATAACCACCACGGCCAGGCTCGAAGGCGATCATTATGTGATAAACGGCGAGAAGAGATTTATCAGCTGGGCCAACTGGGGCGGCTATGGCACCCTGTATGCCAAAGACGAGGAAGGCAAAATAAGCTGTTTTGTAATTGAGAAAAACTGGGAGGGGTATAAGACGGACCCCCCCTATCAAAAAATCGGCGGACACGCCCAGGAATCGGTGGATGTCTATTTCAACGATATGAAAGTCCCCAAAGAAAACCTGGTAGGTGAAAAAGGCAAAGGCTTTGAAATTTTGCTGTGGTGGATCGCCGCTGAAAAAATACAGCAGTCGGCGGCCTCACTGGGGATAGCTGAAGCCGCCCTGGAGGAATCTATAAAGTATGCCAAAGACAGGCTCTTGAGAAGTGGCCCCATGGCCAATTTACAGGGTATCCAGTGGACTCTGGCCGAGATGAAAACGCGAATTGAAGCCATCCGCTGGCTGACTTATAAATGCGCCTGTTTACGAGACGAGCAGGCACCCAACTGGCTAACCATGGCAGCGCTGTGTAAAACCTTTGCCGTACCTACCGCGGAGGAAGTCACTCTACTGGGGCTGCGGCTTCACTCCGGCTACGGCTATACCACTGACTTCAAGATCGGCAGGTTGCATAAGGCTGTGCTGGGCGGCTTTGGCATCGCCACCAGTATCGAGGTTAACAAATCGATCGTGGGCGGTTCGCTGATACGTTAGCCGGCAAAATTGACAGCAGGGGGAAAGTCGTCATGCTAAAAGTAAGAAATCTCCTCATAGTCTGCCTGTTATCTTGCCTATTTTTATCCGGCATACTTGCCGTCGCATGCGCACCCACACCTGCTGCGCCACCTCCCCCAACACTATTAACGGCCACGCCCTCAGTATCAACAGGAGCAACGCATATGATAAGAATACAGTTTCTGGGTCAATCCTGTTTTGTAATTACATCCACTACCGGATTAAAGATCATCACTGATCCCTATACCCCCACTTCAAGGTTTACCTATGCGCCTGTCGATGAGTCTGCCGATATCGTAACGGTAAGCCATGAGCATGGAGATCATAATAATGTTGCCGCGGTAAAGGGCAACCCTGTCATCATCAAGGGCAGCGGCTCCCAGAACATCAAGGGTATTGATTTTAAGGGCATATCCACCTGGCATGACAGCGTACAGGGCGCAGAACGCGGGGCCAACACCGTATTTTGTTTCACCTTAGATGGTGTCAAGTTCTGCCATGCCGGTGATCTGGGGCACCGGCTAAGCCCTGAACAGCTTGCTGAAATCGGGCAGGTCGATGTCTTATTTATCCCGGTCGGCAGCGTCTTCACCGTTGACGCCGCAGCAGCTACCGAAGTCTGCAACGATTTGAAACCCAAAGTTGTCATACCCATGCATTACAAAACCCCGCAATTTAGTGTAGTCCTGTCTGCTGTGGATGATTTTGTGCAGGGAAAAGATAATGTTAAACAGCCGGGAACC
>JAPLHI010000140.1 GCA_026389695.1 Chloroflexota bacterium | reverse complement strand
CCTCCCGTAATCTTCCAGAAATCCTGTGTCTGTGCCACACCGCCGTAGAGATAAAGCTGTATGTCCTTGGCAGGTGAGTCGGACCACTGCTTGGTGAGCACCTCGGTGTCGGTGAACCAGCTTGATACGCAGTAGATGGCTTCAGCGCCGCTCTTGGCAACGGCATCGAGTATGGGGAGCCACATACCGGTCCTGGCGCTTACCGGCTTACTGTATACCACATCAATACCCAGGTCATCCTTGGCCATCTGGTCCCAGGTGGGCAGGTTCCAGGTCGGGCCGCCGTTGCGGAAGATCAGCGTCCAAGCCAAGTTTTCATAGAGTAATGCCCACTTCTTGGCTTTGAAACCCGGTATATAAGTGCTAGCTTTGGGATCAGACATTCCGAAGACGAGTGAAGCCCAGGCATAGTGGCCGGGTTCGGGGTTGAACATGCGGAAGATCATTTTTTCCTTATCGTAGTTGTTGATGATAGACTCGGTGACCTCCACGCCGCTGGCCCCGTTAGCATCCATGATGTGCGGGAAATCCTTGTAGAGCTCGATGGTTTTCTGTTTGGCAGCCATGCAGATCTCAGTCCTGCCTTCCACCGAGTAGAAGATTGCCTTACTACCCATGACCATCCTGGTGACACCGGCCACGGACAGCGATGTTTCGCCCTTACCGTCCTCAACCACGTACTTTACCGGCCTGCCCAGGATGCCGCCCGCGGCATTAATTTCCTCTACCGCCATCATCTGAGCGTCAATACAGGGCTTGGTGCCCGGACCGGATGCTGTGCCTACATAGCCGATTATGATTGGTGTTTTGCCTGCTGCAGGTTGTGCTGCCGGGGCACAACCGAACACCAATACTAAGGCTAATACCAATGCCATGGACAGAAAGATGTACTGTTGTTTGTGCATAAAACCTCCTCTTATTTTTGAGCTGGTTAATTAATCAGACAATTTATGTCATGTAATACCTGAGCATAGCATTACTTCTACAAATAGGTTTGGATCGGCCTAATTTCGGTTGACTGGGTAATCATTCTATATTGAGTTAACACCGTTGTCAACCGTCTTTAGTGATGATTAGCCGGCCTCTTTGCAATAACACGAATAATGCTTTAACATTAACAAAAGGCCGTGACTACAAGATAAAACGGATTTTCCTTAATAAGTTGAACTGCAGGGGAAAAATAAAATTCAATAAAATCACGGCCGTAATATAAGTTACACATTCCAACCGTTCAAAAATTTCCGTGAAAGGGGTGCATCATGAGCGAGACCGCCACTCCCGCCAAAACAGAACAGAAGAGGGCCATCAACAGGCTGAAGAGTATGTATCCGCTGCGCAACCTGGTGCAGCAGGACTACATAGATACGCTCCAGGCCAGCAATGAAGGTAAGCCCACCGTATGGTCCATGCTCAATTACTGGGAAGGCGATCTGCCCCTCAAGGCCATGGGGCTCAACATCGTTTACCCCGAAAACTACTCCACCCTGCTGGCCTCCACCGGCACTGCCGAACCCTTCCTGGATGCCTCTGACTCGGACGGCTATCCCACCCACATGTGCGGCTATGGCAGGAGCACCATCGGCTACTCCTACCGCATGATGAAAGAGCTGGGCGGCAAGATACCCCCGGAGGCGCCCGTGGGCGGCATGGCCAAGCCGGCCCTGCTGCTGAGCTCCGGCATTATCTGCGACGCCCGTTTCAAATGGTTCCAGGCGCTGGGCAGGTACTTCGATGCCCCGCAGTGGTGTCTCGAAATGCCCATGATGCCCACCTTCGAAGGCTCCGAGCCCGACCTCGAGGAATACCAGGTGAAGTTCCTTACCAAAGAAGTTAAAGCATTTATCGAATTCCTGGAGAAGTTGCTGTACAAGAAGATGGACTGGACCAGGCTGGAAGAGCTCATAGACCTTGCTGTCAGGATACATGAGACCACCTGGCAGATCAGCGAACTGCGCAAATCCGTCCCCGGTCCCATGCACAGCACAGATTTCTGGAGCAGCATGCCCCCTTCCCTCTTCTTCGCGGGAGATATGAAGGTGGCGCTCAAGCTTTACCAGGACATGCTGGCCGAAATACAGGACCGCGTCACTAATAAAATAGCCGCCATCAACTATCCCGAAAAGTACAGGATAGTATTCGCCGAACTTCCGCCCTGGTACAGCCTGAAGTTCTTCGATAGCCTGGCTGAAAAAGGCTGGAACTTCGTCTACGAGAGCTACGGCTACCATGCCCCCAAACCGCCTGACCTGAGCAGGATCAGCGACCCCGCAGAGAAGCTGGCGCGCCTTTCACGTAATTTTATTTTCAATATCCATGAGCATGCCAGAGCCGATAATATAGGCAATCCGCTCGTAGAACAGTATCTCAAAATCGCCCGCGGCTTCAAGGTTGACGGGTTCTTCCTGCATCCGCTGATATCCTGCCGCGCCGCCAGCGCCGGGCTGAGATCGGTGCAGGAGTTCCTGCTCAGGAAATTGGACGTTCCCACGCTTTGGGTGGAAGGCGACATC
>JAPLHI010000156.1 GCA_026389695.1 Chloroflexota bacterium | reverse complement strand
CGTCAATACTGCTGCGACCTACGGTGAAACGCTGCCTGCTGAACCGGATGCAAAAGCGCTCGCAAAATTTCTCATCAGGCAAAAAGCAGCTGACCCCGAGCGCTTCCCGGATCTGTCCCTGACCGTAATAAAACTCCTGGGGCCTGGAGAATATATGATGCTCGCGCCTGGCAATGAGCCCTATGGCCACTTCAGCCTCGCCGTCATCGACTATACCCACGCCACAGCCCCGAACCGGCGCTATGTTGACCTTATCAATCAACGGCTTTTAAAGTCGGTTCTCGATAAAGTGCCCAATCCGTATCCACTGGAGGAGCTCATCGACCTGTCTGCCTGGCTGACAAGCCGGGAGAAAGGATCCAAAAAGGTCGAACGCTTTATGCGAAAAGCCGCAGCTGCAGTACTCCTCCAGGGCAGGATAGGGGAACCCTTCGATGCATTAGTCACTGGTGCCTCAGAGAAAGGGACCTATGTCAGGCTCATTACACCGCCAGCTGAAGGCCGGATAATGCGGGGTGAACATGGTCTCTGGGTTGGTCAGAAAGTACGTGTACGCCTGTTAAAAACGGACCCGTATAACGGTTTCATCGATTTCGAATGCATCAGCAGAGAGGCGAGATAAAACCCTACCTGTAATAAATATTCGTGATACGAGGGATGACGATGGTACAAAGGCATTCTGCGTTCATTACGCTCCTGTTAATCGCCTGTTTCGTGATCATAATCGTTCCTGTTTATGCAGCTGGTGAGCCCTCTGGCGATGCGTTACCACGGGGAGGACGCTTTACGATAAATATAACCGGGTTGCCAAGTACTCCTTACTACGTGTGGCTGACCAGGACATACACTATGACCGGAAAACCCGGCGATCGGCCACCGGTTTTTGTGGCCTTCCAAAGCGGCATTCAGCAGGATCCACCTGAAGGGCCCTATACCATCGGATCGTCTGTGATCAACAATGGCAATGGTCGCACTATACTCGATGATATTGCACCTTCCACTCCGGAGCTGTCGAATACCAATTATTATGCTCTTGTTACTACTGATGCTGACGGACGTGCAGTAGTCGCTTTCCAGACATCTTCCGGCACAGCAACCAGGACATTCTCCATCAAAGTCGAGAATCCCCGGTCTGCTGCCAACAGTGACATTCTCATCGAACGAGGACTGCCGTCAAGAATCCCGACAACCGCGCTGCCGGAATCTCCAGTAATTACACCAGCACTCACGAACATCCCGGGAGTAACCCAGACTGATAGTCCCTCACCTACAACTATCGTTTTACCAACGATACCCGAACCAATCCTGACGCCAGCACAACAATCCGCCGCAGGACCTGGATATTATATCATGGCGATAGGGGCAGGACTTCTTGTATGGAGCAGAAATGAATTTTTCCAGTAACCAGCTGTCAATAATGATGGATTTATTACTTTCACGGTTATTTATTCTGCTCATTCATGAGAGAAGAGTTCTCTATATAGGGTATTTTTCCTCTGCAAAAAACTTCACTATATTCGACCTTTTTCTTATACGTGGTACCTTGCCAGAGAAGTGTGCCGTCAGATATTAAATTCTGTTTTTTGGTCCTTTTAAAAAAATCCCGGACTAACAACATACCGTTCAGCTGTTCCCCATTGCATACTGATAAGATACACAATGGTCCATTCTTACTAATGAAATATACCGCACGACACGTACGAAAATTCCTCAGCGAGGGCAAAATTGATGCTACGCTCTGGACCGCGCACTTTCCCCAGGTGCTGGTATCCCACGTGCCAACCTGCAATGATTGTGAGGATTATAAAACCCAGACCT
>JAPLHI010000198.1 GCA_026389695.1 Chloroflexota bacterium | reverse complement strand
AGATGCAGACCTGGAGGTAATTGCCCGTCAGACCCCCGGTTTCAGCGGCGCCGATCTTTCCAATTTAATCAATGAGGCCGCCATCCTGGCTGCGCGGCGCAATCGCAAAGATGTCGGTCATAAGGAGCTTGAAGATTCCATAGACCGTGTGATTGCCGGCCCGGAGAAAAAAGGCAAGGTTATCACCAAGAGGGAAAAGGAACTCATCGCTTATCATGAAACCGGGCACGCACTGGCATCCAAGATGTTGCCTAACTCCGATCCTGTCCACAAAGTATCAATCGTTGCCAGGGGTATGATGGGAGGATGGACCAGATTTTTACCCACTGAAGAGCGGCATCTGGAAACTTATGAGAGATTTAAGGACATGATGATAGTAAGCCTGGCCGGAAGGGCTGCCGAACAGGTTGCCTTCAATGAGTTGACCACAGGCGCGCAGAACGACCTCGAGAAGGTAACCCTGATTGCGCGCCGGATGATCACTGAATTTGGCATGAGCGAGAAACTGGGACCCAGGACCTTTGGTAAAAGAGAAGAGCTAGTTTTTTTGGGAAAAGAAATCCATGAGCAGCGGAATTACAGTGATAAGGTTGCGGAAGAAATAGATGAAGAGGTAGAGCACCTGGTTAAAAACGCCTATGCGAAAGCGCTTGAAATAATCACGGAATACAAAGACAGGCTTAAGTACATAGCCGAGCAGTTGATAGTTATAGAAACCCTGGATGAGCCTTCTTTTGAAGCCCTGTTAAAAGATCCCCTGCCCACGTCCAGTCTGCAGGCTTCGCCGGCATCTTAGTCCGCGACTGTTCACTATCTGTTCCGCTTAATTACAAATGTAACCAGCGCGTTAAGCGATTTTCGCGCTTCACAATCCGGCAGCTTCTCCAGAGACTGGCATGCCTTATTGTAATAATTCTGAGCGATATCCCTGCACTCGTCTATTACCGATGATGAGCGTATTTTTTCCACAGCTTCGGCAACCATGCCCTTATCCTTTTCAATGATAATCCTGTGTATTATCCTGCTGTCCGGGTATTTTTCAGCATAAATTATGGAAGGCAGGGTAATGGCTCCTTCATTCAGATCCGAACCGACGGGCTTTCCCATCTGTGATGAATCACCAACAAAATCAAGGATGTCATCGATTACCTGGAAAGCCAACCCGAAATTTCTGGCATATTCTTTCAGTGCTTGAATTTGCTCTTCGGGACATCCGCTGAGCGCGGATCCGCATTCGGCTGCCATTATAAAAAGACTGGCGGTTTTATCATTGATCCATTTATAATAATTTTCTTTGGCGTCAGCCATATCGAAGCTGGTACCCGCTTCCCGCAGTTCCCCTCCTGAAATTGTCATCAGAGTTTCTGCAAAACCCCTGATAATCCTCATGTTTTCCGTAGTGGCTGCCAGTCTGCCGGCTCTGGCGAAAAGGTAGTCGCCAAGTAACAGGGCGCTGTTTGAACCCCAGGCCTGGCTTACTGTGGATTTACCATGTCTCAGCGGTGAGTTGTCAATAATATCGTCATGTACCAGCGTTCCGATGTGCAGCAATTCTACGGAAGCCGCCATGGGAATCAGAACATCCAGATCATACTTACAGAATTTCCCGCTCAACAGGGCCAGCGCCGGCCTTATTCTTTTCCCGCCATTTATCAGCGCGTATTCCAACAATTTGCCAAGTAGGGGGATATCGTGCCGGGCTATCGTTGCCAGTTTTTTTTCAACAAGCGCAAGGTCATCTTTTACCGGGGCATAAATCTCATCAAGCGTCATGGGGCTTCTCCGCTGCCCATCCTGGCAGTCTCTTCAGCAACTATTTTATCTTCCAGCTTGATGAACAATGGTTGGGGTAACGGCAGTTTCTGCCCTGCCGGCGGAAGCTGTAATTGCCACCCTGCGTCCTGTATTTCTCCGTCAAAACCCAGGAATTCATGAAGCCTCTGCGAACTGATGGGCAGGAACGGGTAAAGCAATGTTTTCAAAGCAGAAATCAACACGATGGCGGTATAGACGGCCCTACCTGCCACCTGCCTGTCCTGTTTTATGACTTTCCAGGGAGCGGTATCATCCAGGTACCGGTTAACGTCCTGGGCCAGGGACATGATTATTTTCAGACCTTCTTTAAAACGGCAGAGATATAGTAGTTTGTCAACTTCATCAAGTGTATTTCGGGCTTTCTGAATCAATTCCATGCTCACACTGTCGAGCTCTCCGGGATCAGGAACAGCGCCGTTAAAATTACGATTTGTGAATGTAAGCACCCTGTGTACCAGGTTCCCGTATGTCGCCACCAGTTCATCATTATTCCTGCGCACGTATTCATGCCAGGAAAAATCGGTGTCTCCCGTATCCGGCATGTTCGATGAGAGGTAATACCGCAGGGGATCGGGGTCGTAGCGTTGCAGGTAATCCGGCAGCCAGACCGCCCAGTTACGGCTGGTGGATAGCTTCTTTCCCTCTATTGTCAGAAACTCATTGGCCGGCACATCATAAGGCAGGCTGAGACCGCCGTATCCCATCAGCATGGCAGGCCAGATGATAGTATGAAAGGGAATATTATCCTTTCCAATAAAATAAAATGCCTTGTTATCGCCGGTCCAGAACGGTTTCCAGGCATTCTCGTCTCCCTGTAACTTAGCCCATTCTTTGCTTGCAGAAAGGTACCCGATTACCGCTTCGAACCACACGTATATGCGTTTCTTCTCAAAACCGGGCCGCGGCACTGAAACGCCCCATCCGATATCCCGGGTAATCGCCCTGTCCTTCAATCCGCCTTCTAGAAATCCCATGGTGAAATTCTGCACATTCTGCCGCCAGATCGTCTGTCCGCCTACCCATTCCCGTAAATTTTCTTCGAAAGCAGAAAGTTTAAAGAAAAAATGCTCCGATATTTCGAATCTGGGAACGGCGCCGCAGATGCGGCATCTCAGCCCGATCAGATCGCTGGGATTCAACGTTCTCCCGCACTGGTCGCATTGATCCCCGCGTGCAGAACTATACTGGCAATATGGACACGTTCCCTCTACATATCTATCGGGTAAAAACCTTTTGCAGTCAGGACAATATGCTTGAGGCATAGTGTCCTTATATATATATCCTTTGTCCAATAGCCGCAGGAATATCTCATGAACAACTGCTCTATGGTTAGCTGTACCCGTAGTAGTAAACAGGTCAAAGGTGATTCCCAGTTTCTGCCAGCATTCCAGGAACTCTTTATGATATTTGGCCGCCACCTCTGCCGGAGATATACCTTCCTGCTCCGCCCGCAGGGTTATCGGCGTTCCGTGCTGGTCGCTTCCCGATACCATGAGCACCCGGTTACCCTTAAGCCGGTGATAACGGGCAAAAATATCCGCCGGCAGGTATGCGCCGGCGATATGTCCCAGGTGTAATGAACCGTTGGCATAAGGCCAGGCAACTGCTACAAGAATATTTTCTGGCAATTAGCCACCCCCGAAAAATAAATTGAATTAGCGGGCGCTTTTTGTTGTGAAAAGAGTAAAGACCATGTCGCCCTTCTCTTTCTTTTCCATGCCTGCTTTGCGTTTTTCACAACATTCCTGGCAAAAGCGTAATGTCTGGCTTCGCTCCCCGGTTTTTTCAAAAGTTAATACTTTGCCGGAATTTTTCTTAGCGTACGGGTCACCACCCTTTTTCTTAAAACAGGCGCTGCAATAGCATTTTTCTGCGTCGGCATCGAGTGTAAAAAGGTACCGGTCGCCGTCTTCCAAAGGCTTGCCGCATTCATCGCAATTGACCTTATCTGAGAAAACCATCTCTTCCTTGATCCTGTCGGAGAGTTTTTCATCGATAGTCAGATACATTTCCCCGGGTTGGATAACCATTTCACAGGCGTCGCACTTGATCTGATCCACCGCGATAACACCTCTACGAAATCTTTGCTGCATAATTAATCTCCTGAAATAAACTTTTCCCTTGCTCTACGCAAGCTCTTTTTTATATCTCCAGTTCCCTCGATAACCAGGGTAAATTCACCACGGGGCTTATTGAAATGCTGCACAGCCTGTCCAATTGTACCCCTGAATACCTCTTCATGCATCTTGGTAAGCTCCCGGCAGACCGCAATTCTCCTCTCCCCGAGTATATCCCCCATTTCGTTTAACGCAGCCAGCACCCTGTAGGGGGACTCGAAACATACTATAGTTCTCGGTTCGCTGATAAGTGATCTCAATAACAATTTTCGTTCGCTTTTCTTACGCGGCAGGAATCCCACATAAACAAACTGGTCGGTCGGCAGCCCCGAAACAGCTATCGCTGTTATTACAGCCGAACTGCCCGGCACCGCTACGACTTCAATGTTATTAGCTATGGCCTCTTTTATCAGTTCGTACCCGGGATCGCTAATACCCGGTGTTCCAGCTTCGGAAATAAGCGCTACGTCATTGCTTTCCAGAGTATCCAGTAATGACTGCAACTTGGTTCTTTTATTGTGCTCAAAATAACTGGTCAACCGCGTTTTAATGTTATACCTGGTTAGCAATTTACGTGCTGTGCGCGTATCTTCTGCAGCTATTAAATGCACCTCCTGCAAAACACGCAAAGCCCTCAACGTGATATCTTCCAGGTTCCCGATGGGTGTAGCTACAATATATAAAACAGGCACAATTTTGCCTGTTAATTATAGCTCAATACACACAGGAGGGTCTAATTACTGTGCTGAGGCCGTATGAGAAATGCAGCGCCGAGGACCTGCCGGCCTTCTGCACGGACTGCTCACGGCTTACAAGGTGCCCAAGCACATCGAGTTCCGCGACGCCCTGCCCAGGTCGCTCATCGGGAAGGTGCTGAGGCGTGTTCTGCAGGAAGAGGAACAGAAGAAACAATAACCAGAGATGTCATTAAATTAATCTGTCATTGCTAGCGAAGCGAACCAATCTCCTTCGCTAAGGATTGGTACGGTGGGATTGCTTCGCCGCTGCGCTCCTCGCAATTACATGCATAATATGATCAACGTAGGGGCCGGTTTTTCAACCCGCCCCTCTTCTAAGACTAAGTATGCGTAGGGGCGCATCTTCAGGTGCGCCCGATAACACGGACAGGTCTGAAGACCCGTCCCCACATTGTGCGTCGGGATCAGCCTGTGCGCTGCCTGCGTGAGAGCATGACCATGCCGACCATGAAAGCCATTGCCAGCATCGTGATGCTGAAAATGAGTATTGTGTCAGACTCCCTGAACAGCTCGACTTTGAAGCTGCCAGCTTGAACACCTCCGACGTAAACGTCGTACGCGCCCGGCTCGTTCCTGAAGACGGTGAATGTAACCGGTACATTATGACCGCTCTCCACAGTAATGCCCTGGCTGGATTCCTCCTCACCGTTTACGTAGAGCTTGATGCGGGCGGTGCCGTTG
>JAPLHI010000010.1 GCA_026389695.1 Chloroflexota bacterium | reverse complement strand
ATCCGCTTCACCAAGAGCCGGGCACGCCGCACCAATGATAACGGCCTGGTGGAGTCGAAGAATGGTTCAGTGGTGCGTAAACAACTGGGCTATGCCTATATTCCTCAAATGTATGCCTCAGCAATAAACCAGTTCAACAGGAGCTTCTTGAATGTCTATATCAACTTCCACAGGCCTTGCTTCTTCCCAGTATCAATCATTGATCACAGGGGCAAGGTCGAAAAAACATATCCTTATCAGAAAATGATGACGCCGTATGAGAAGCTAAAATCGTTGCCCCAGGCAGAGATCTACTTTCAGGCTGATGTGACTCTGAAAAAACTAAGTGACATTGCCAATCAGATGAGCGATAATGAATTTGCAGAAAGGATGGTGAAAGCGCGTTCCAATCTATTTGACTACATCACCCGTAGGACAAACGGGATGCCTGGGGTTACCTTAGCTCCAGGCTCATTATTGGATTAGAGAAGACTATTCCGCAGTGAATAAAAAGTTACTGAGGCGTTACTTTCCCAGATGAAAATTTGAATGGCGGTAAAAGGCTGTCAGTGCGCAAGATTACTGCTGGTTTTCGCCCCCGTCTTTGCAGGTGACATCGCTGTTCTTCATAAATACGAGGTCGCTGGTTACTGCGTCACGTGCCAGGTAACCCTCGTCATATTGGCTGACAACCACAAACCATCTACCGGCTTCGTTCTGGATTTTTACAGGGCTGATTGAGAATTCCATAGTTGAAATTACACAGATAAAATCATTGACTGGCCAATAATTTTAACACTTTTCTGAAAAAGTGCAACCTATAGCTTCAGGGCTATCTCTGCGGCCTGTTCTACGGCTGCCAGAATCTTTCCCGGTTTGGCTGCGTCGCCTATGATATATATCTCAGGCGCCAGGCCTTTGACCTGTTCCCCGAGCTCATTTACTGCTGTTGCCCCGGACGCAAGGACAACGGTGTCAAACGGTCCCAGCTTCTCTTCTGCAACCGGCGTGCTTGCTACGACACCATCCTCAGATATTGATTTAACTGCAGTCTGGGTGAGGATTTTCACATTCCTTTCCTTGAGTCGTTTTCTTAAGAAGAAACGCGCAGCCGGGCCGATATCACGCGCAGTATGTTTAAGCATTTCCACGATAGTAACATTTTTCCCCTTGCTTGCCAGGTAGTCGGCTGTTTCACAGCCAACCAGGCCGCCGCCAATCACCAGTACGTTGTCACCAGCTTCCTCGCTGGTAAGCGCTTTCCGGGCTGACATAACGTTTTTATGATTCACCCCGGGGATGTTGAGTATGGCCGGCTCTGACCCTGTGGCTATGATCAGTACGTCCGGCTTAATCTCCTTTACTTTAGCGGCAGTTAATCTCTGCCCCACGTGGATATCCACACCCAGTTCTTTGATAGCCTTTATCCTGGATTGCGCCACTTCCCTGTAGATTTCCTTTCCGGGAGGTATAGCAACGAGCCTGGTCTGACCTCCCAAATAGCCGTCCTGCTCGAATAGACTTACACTGTGACCGCGCAATGCTGCCGTACGTGCGGCTTCGAGGCCTCCCGGCCCTCCCCCGGCAATGAGGACTTTCTTAGGTTGGGCTACCCTGGGTTTGCTGTAGGCCTCTTCTCTGCCGAGTGCGAGGTTCTGGACGCAGGTTATCGACGGTCTCAGCCATGTGGCAAGGCCCTCTATGCAACCTTCGTTACAGGAGAGGCACCTTACGATGTCCTCGATGCGGCCTTCCTTCACCTTATTAGGCCACTCGGGGTCGGTGAGGGATTGCCTGCCAATGTGAACCAGGTCTGCTTTGCCTGATTTAATAATGCCCACAGCGGTCGAGGGGTCATTTATGCGCCCGGCCACCAGGATGGGTACGTTAAATGCCTGTTTGAATTTAACCGATGTTTCGGCATTGAATCCCTGTTTCATGTCCGGTGGAGCGCTGGTATACTGGCTGGATTCAGGTACACCGATGGATACGTCCACGGCATTGATACCGGCTTGTATAAGCCGTTGCATCATCTCCAGGCTCTCGGGTACTGTTCGTCCCAGCGGCACCACTTCATCGGCGCTGATGCGGAAGACGAGGGGGAAATCGGGTCCCACCAGCTCACGTGCGCGCTTGACTATTTCCAGCGGGAAGCGCAAAAAGCCTTCAAAGCCGCCGCCGTACTCATCCGTGCG
>JAPLHI010000017.1 GCA_026389695.1 Chloroflexota bacterium | reverse complement strand
AGCCGGAAACGCGTCGGGTATTAATGATGGCGCTGCCGCGGTGCTGATGATGTCGGCTAAAAAAGCGCAGGAGATGGGGCTCAAGCCTATGGCAAAGGTAAAATCCTATGCCTCGGGTGGTGTTGATCCCGCATATATGGGTCTGGGTGTGGTGCCGGCTGTGAAGAAAGCGCTGGCTAAAGCAAACCTTTCGGTTAAGGACCTGGATATAGTTGAGTTGAATGAAGCCTTCGCATCACAGGCGCTGGGCTGCATCAAGGAGTTAGGATTCGACCTGGAGAAAACTAATGTGCACGGTAGCGGCATTTCACTGGGCCATCCCATCGGAGCCACCGGTGGTAGAGTTCTGGTTACTCTGATCCATGAGATGCAGCGACGCAATCTTAAACATGGCCTTGCCACCATGTGCATTGGAGGTGGTATGGGTATCGCCATGGTCGTGGAGAGGTAGCATACTTAAATCAAGGTTGAATTCAATTGGGTAAGATACTGCTGATAAATACCGGCCCGCTGGAACCTGATAGCAATGGCCAATATTCTGCGGGTAATAAATCGGTACTGTTAAATAAATGGGCTGAAGCAGCGGCGGATAAACTTGCGGAGTATAAGATTGATGCCCTGTACACTTGCCCCGTACCAGACGCGCCTGAGACGGCCAGTATCATTGCCGTAACTTTTAATCTTGAAGTACAGACAGTGGCTGGACTTCAAGGTCTGAGCGATACTCAGTGGAATATTATGGAAATGCAAAAGGACACTGCTGAAAATTATTCTGATCAGAAGATTCTGACGGAGACCGGCATTAAATCACCGTTTGGGGATAACATCGAAGTAGTGCGGAACAGTACAGGTTCTGCCTTGGATATGCTGGCTGAAAGCCACAAGAAGCAGGCCATTGCTATAGTATCTCATCAGGCCCTGAGTGTTATCATGGTACTGCACCTGCTGCACATGCACAACAAACATTACTGGCAGGTTGCGCAGGATGCGGGCGCCGTCAGCCTGTTTGAAGTAAGATTCGGGGTGCCTTCCGCGCTTTATATTAACGATACTTGCCATCTTCGTGGTTTAATATAACTGAATAATTTGGCAGGCGGAGCTATGAAAAAAATAAAAGCAGGGATCATCAATGTAACCGGTTACGCAGGTGTGGAACTGGCGCGTTTACTGTGGCAGCATCCTTCGGTTGAGCTTGTCTCAATCACCGGGCGCAGCGCGGCCGGGAAGAAGCTGAGTGCCGTGTTTCCCCACCTTGCTGCCATTGGCCTGACTATCACAGCAGAGCTCGAGGGTAATGTGGATGTCGCTTTCTCTGCCATGACCCATAAAGCCAGTGCGGAAGCCATCGTTCCATTAGCAAAAAAGGGTGTTAGAGTTGTTGATATAAGCGCCGATTTCCGCCTGAAGAAGGTTTCACAGTACGCGGAATGGTATGATTTCGAGCACCCGGCGCCCGAACTGTTGCATACGGCTGTATATGGATTGCCCGAGCTCCATAGAAGCAGTATTGCTGCTGCCAATATTGTGGCTAATCCGGGGTGTTATCCCACCTCTGCAATTTTAGCCCTGGCGCCCGCAGTAAAAGCTGGTGTAATTGATGGCGATATTGTTGTGGATAGCAAATCCGGCGTATCCGGGGCGGGACGTACGCTCACCATACCGACGCATTTTTCGGAAGCCAGCGACAATGTACGCGCCTATGGGCTGGGCGGGCACCGGCACCTGCCTGAAATAGTACAGGAACTCGATGCCTTAAGCCCGTCAGGCCATGTTTCGATCACGTTCGTGCCGCATGTGGTGCCTATGACCCGCGGCATCCTCAGCACGTGCTACGCCAGCGTTAAAGACGGTAAACTAAAAGGCGGAAAGGAAGAGCTTTTGCAGCTATACTCTGAGTTCTATAAAAACGAACCGTTCACTAAAGTTGTCACGGAGCCACCTGAGACCAAGCACACCCTGGGCAGCAATTTGTGTCTGGTTTATCCGCTGCTCAGCCCGCAGACGGGCAAGCTGGTAGTTGTTAGCTGTATAGATAACCTGGTAAAAGGCGCTGCTGGACAGGCAGTGCAGAATATGAATATAATGTTTGGTTTTCTTGAGACGGCCGGGCTTGAAGCCCTCCCTCTTTATCCGTAAGTTACTG
>JAPLHI010000094.1 GCA_026389695.1 Chloroflexota bacterium | reverse complement strand
AGGACTGTGTCGCCTGTGGGCAGGCGACTCTCACGAAAACTACCATGTCACAGCGAGGAGCGCAGCGACGTGGCTATCTCTGAAATCAAGCAAACTGCAGAGATTACCACGCTTCGCTCGTAATGACACGAATACATAAGTTTGGGAATTTGAGTTTGTTTAGAGCTTAGAGTTTACAGTCTAGAATTTTATAAGTTTGGATTTTGGAATTTCTATATCATTCTTATCTGTAATCATGCTAAACTTTTAGCCATGCACAAATGGGACGCGCGCGATTACCGGCAAAGCTCCGGGGCACAGCTTAAATGGGGCCGGGAACTGATCGCCGGGCTCTGTCTGAAAGGCAGAGAGCATGTCCTGGACATAGGCTGCGGCGATGGCAAGGTGACGGCTGAGATCGCCGCCTGCGTACCCGCCGGATCTGCCACAGGCATTGACAGCTCCCCTGAAATGATAGCCACAGCCAACGAGACATTCCCTCCGGATAAATACCCCAACCTGCGCTTTATGGTCATGGATGCGCTTAAGCTTAACTTTTCAGGAGTATTCGATATCGCTTTCTCCAACGCTGTTCTTCACTGGGTAAAAGATCACCGTTCTGTTTTAAAGGGGGTTTACAGAAGCCTCAAGTCGCCCGGGAAGATACTTTTCCAGATGGGAGGCAGGGGAAACGTTACTGAAATAATGAATATCATGCTGTCGCTTATAAAACAGCCTCGATGGAACAGCTACTTCATCGATTTCCAGGTACCTTACCATTTCTATGGAACTGAGGAGTATGAGAAATGGCTGCCTGAAGCAGGATTTACCGCCCGGAGGGTGGAGCTTATTCCCAAAGACATGGCACAGCCAGGGAGGGAAGGGCTGGCTTCATGGCTGCGCACGACCTGGCACCCGTTTTTCCACCGTGTACCGCCGGATAGGCAGCAGGAGTTCCTGGACCAGGCTCTGGACAGTTATTTAAATGACTATCCTACTGACGCCGCGGGACTGGTTCATGTAGCTGTGGTCAGGCTGGAAGTGGAGGCGGAGAAGCTATGAAATTTAACCCGCTGGTTTCTTTCTTCAAAACGGTCGGCCTCTTATTGACCGGCAGGCTGCATTTTCCCAGGGGCCGGGTTGGAGAGATCTATGATTTATCTGACGGTCGCCGTTTTACCATCTTCAGACAGGTGATCGTCAATGCCGGCAAAAATCAGCCGGAAAAGCCGGGTGCCGTATTCCAGGTGTGCTTTCAAATAGCCGGTATGACGCCGAAGCAAAATGAGGTCTTCTCCCTTTTCCCCATTGCCTTCTTCATCGGATTGCCGGGATTTCGCTCCAAGCTCTGGATGGCTGACAGGGAAACAGGGGATTGCCAGGGGATTTACGAATGGGATACCGTACAGGACGCCGAAAGATATGCTGACTCCTTTGCCATGCGCTTCATGATGCTGCGATCAGTACCGGGATCGGTATGGTACAGGGTGTCTCCCCTATAAAACAACAAAGGGCGCCAAGTGTGGGCGCCCCATGCCGTGAGAAGAATAATGAAAACTAACTATCCAAGTTTTCAATGATTAACTATTAGAGTGATCTACTCGCTATGAACATCATAAATGCCAGCATTAAGGTGCAGCCAATAATTGAGCAGAACAGCAGCATGGCTTTCCAGTCGCTTTTCATTACACCTACTATCGTACTTATCGTAACCATCTTGGTCCTCCTGGTTTATTTTCTTATGAACCAATTCTAAATCCGCATACGCTGTAAAACAATAGCTCATCGGTACTGGAAAGACCGGTACTTTGGTACCACCACCGGCACGCTGCTCTTAGCGTAACTTTCAGTGGCATCACACAAAATGAAAAAAGGCGGTGTTGACACCACCTTTTTGATAGTCCAGGTTGCTTAGCCGGCTTTATATGGCAAACATAGCGCCTATCAGGATAACCAGCATGGTCAGCACCAATCCATCAACCAGCATACCGCCCATAAGGTACCTGACTCTTTTATCCTCTTTGAATATCTGTGTGAAATTTTTCCTGGCGTTCATTTCTTACCCCCTTTATAAAACCTGCAAATCATTTATGGTCATATTATCCACCATCCACCGCCTCAAGTTAACGCCAATTAGTACGGTTTTAGGGCCTTGCAGAGTACGGTTCCAGGTAATCAAAAGGTAGTAATACCGGGGTATGACTCCCTAATACTATTGTCTGACGGCCGGCTTCAATTTGCCGGCACAAGATCACAAGCGGATTGCTTTGCTACTGCAACTGCCACTTATACTGCAGATTCACTTCCTGCCGCTCAAAGCAGGGAATGAATTTACGATAAATTATAGTTTCTCCGGGAGGGATGACACTTGTTATGTC
>JAPLHI010000207.1 GCA_026389695.1 Chloroflexota bacterium | reverse complement strand
AACCCACTACAGCTAATTTCCATGCCGGCTGCTTTACTGAATATACCCACAATTTAATTCTTGCGCCGATACTGACGGGAGTTCTTAGTTTCTCAACTGAGTGCACGGACGAGGGCATACTGAGGAGAACGAATTTAAGTCTCTCCTTGTGACCCTTAATAACAAGTTTGGGAGTTTTCAGGTTTTCCAGCTTATTGATAAACTCTTCTCTATTCCTCATATTACAGCCCTTGCATATATATAATGATATTACCTCTAAAAAGTTGCATCACTGCATCTTTTCTTTCAGTCTTTCCAGCCCCCTGTGCAGCAGAGATTTGACCGTTCCTTCTTTCTTTCCCAGGATTTCGACTATATCTTTAATTTTTTTCTTTTCAAAAAATTTCAGCGCTATCACCTCCTGGTATTTGTCAGGAAGCTCCGATAGTTTCTCATGCAATCGCAAAAATTCATCCTGCTTGGACAGTTCTTCTTCGGCTTCAGCGATCTCATCAGAAAATTCCCGCGCGTCAAGCATTGGGGCAACTTCATCAAGTTTGGCCATTTTGTTATTTCCATTGCGGAAATGGTCGGCTATCTCGTTGCTGGCAATCCTGTAAAGCCATGCGGAGAACGGTATATCCCGCCAGTGGAATTTCTTAATCTGGTTTAAAGCTTTTAAAAAGGTGATCGACGTAATGTCAAGGGCAAGCTGAACATTGGCAGTACGCTTTAACGCATAATTGAAAATCCTGGAATAATGGATTTCATACAGCTCACCGAAAGCCTCACGGTCATGCTGCGCCCTTCTTACAAGTTCCCCTTCCGACTTCAAATCTTCCACTATCATAATTGTAATTGATTTTATAAGCAGATAATAATACTTCTAACGTGTCGGTTGCAAAAAGGTTGCATCGTTATAGCTGACGCGTGGTGACATATATATGTTTGAAGATTAGAAACGGCTAGATTAAGAAATAATTGGGCAAGCTATATATGTTGCCGAAAACGCGTTGTGTACTAGCTTTAGATAACCGACAGTTTGTTATTGTTGCAGCTGTACTAGCCCGTCCTTTAACTTCTTATAAGTTGCAGCCAAGCCTTCGGATAGAACTTTTACATCTGCTACGACCGGCATAAAATTATTATCGCCTTGCCACCGGGGTACTATATGTGTATGTACATGGCCCAGTACACCGGCGCCTGCAACCCTGCCAAGATTCATACCGATATTAAAACCGTCCGGTTTTATTACTGCCCTCAACAGGTTCAAAGATAACTTGATTAACTCGTTGTGCTCCCTGGTTTCTTCTTCAGATACGCCATTTAAATCTCCTACATGTCGATAGGGCGCGACCATCAGATGGCCGGGAGTGTAGGGATAGGCATTCAGTATAATGAAGTTGCTCTGTCCTCGGTAAAGAATCAGGTTTAACTCATCATTCTTTTCACCGGGCTTATTGCACAGTATACAACCCTCTTCCTTGCCGGCTTTCTCAATATATTGAATTCTCCAGGGAGCCCATATTTTCTTCATTTCCAAAATCCTTGAATAACAATCGGCATATTGTATCACGATTATTGACTTTAATGCTTAACATTGATATCTTTGATTTAACCAGTTATGACATTGCTGGATCTGAGTTTTTTCGCCAGAGGTGATATCCCAGGGGGCTTTAAAAAAGAAGCAACCGAAGTACTCACCGATTGTTACAAGCGCTTTGGTAATACAGTTCCATATAAAGTGGAGGTCTATCTTTTCGATACCGATGCCAACCTCCACAACTTCATCAGAGAAGAAAAATTTAAGCTGGGGCTGACTTTTGCCGCCATTGATGAAGCCTCCGCCTGCACCTTAGATGTCCTGCGCGGCTATCCTCGCCTCCTGGTTTGCGACGAAAGATTAGCAAAATACAGCAAGCATGGCAGGGAAGGAGCATTAAGACATGAGGCAGCGCATACGGTGCTTCACGGGTCACTGGAATACAGTATTTTCCAGATACCTGAAGATTGTCGCCACACAGCTATGGTCAAAGGTGTAGAAACGAATTTACTGGAAGATATTTTTTTTCAGTTGACTATGGGAGTTAAAGACTTCGAAGCAATTAACTTTCTAATTAAGCATGATTTTATTAATTGCCAGGTTATTTATGCTCTGGAGTGGATACAACCTTCGGAAGACGATAAAACTGCCTGGAGCGTGTCAAAAACCAACCGCCAGACCCGGTTTGTCTATGAAAGCTCTTTGATGAGACCTCTTCTTTTCACCGATCCTTTGCTTGCCGTGCCCAAATCCAGGAGAATCAATGCGGAAGATCAGGTTATGCTTGGGGCAAGGATAGAACAGATGTTGGATATCCTTGGTGAGACTGAGGAGAACAAGGTTTTAAAGGTAGCGGCAGCCATAATTGAAGTGCTGACAGAGGATATACATAAAAATGTAGATGCTGCCTTCCGTCAACTGATGAATCTGGCCTGAATATCATCATTTTCAGCCTTTCATTAAAGACTCACTATCAGATTGATCTATAGTTCTTTATTTAATTCTAAACTCACGTGCCATTTAGCTTAATACAAATTTATTGGATATCGTTTTGAATATAACTTATAATTTCTGTGTTGTGGCATAACAAGGAATTTCATACGTAAATGGTTAATCATAAATCGGTAAAGTTGGACGATCAAATTTATTGCTACATCTGGCAGGGGATGGGCAACAATTGTAACACCTCTGTATTCACCGACGTTCTCAAGGGAGAGCGTCCCCACGTGATTATTGATCCCGGTCACATCAGGAACGAGACCAGAGAAGA
>JAPLHI010000227.1 GCA_026389695.1 Chloroflexota bacterium | reverse complement strand
CGATTTGAGATACTCATTCACATCATAGCGCCTGCACATTCTTTTTAATACTGCTTCACTCCCGCTCTGCAACGCAATGTGAAAATGGCGGCAGAGCCGCCGATCCTGCCACAAATTAATTAACTCAGAGGTGATCTGCTGCGGCTGTAAAGAAGAAAGATGCAGCCGTTCGATACCGGTTTGCTCCAAGATTCGCTCTATCAACTGTGCTATATCAGCCTGTTCATGGTTATAGGAGCCGATTTCCGTACCTGTCAGCACTACTTCCTTATATCCCTCCTCCACCCTGGCCTCAACTTCAGCGATCACATCGTGTACCGGTACGCAAAAAACACTACGCCTTACCAGGGGCACAATACAATAGGAGCAATAGTTCTGACAGCCATCCTGAATTTTAATAAAACTGCGCACGCGGTCGAGTTGCCGAATATCTATGCTATTTTGTGCAATCAAGTGTGTTTGACCCAGCTTCTCTTCAATTATTTGTGGCAGTTTCATCTTTTTCTCATTATTTATGACAAGATCAGCGCCACAATCCGCCAGCTCCGCGGACGCCCTCTCTGCATAGCATCCGGTGACCACTATCAAGGCCCGTGGATTGTTTCTTCGCAGCATCCTCACCATGTGACGTGACTTTCTATCAGCAATATGCGTTACCGTACACGTATTGAGGACAAAGATATCGGCTTTATCTCCGACTGTGATGTTATATCCAGCTTCAGCCAGTTCCCTTCCCATCCACTCTGCCTCTGCCTGGTTGAGTTTGCAGCCGAGGGTTTGAATTGTAATTGAAGGTTTGCTATTCACGAAGTCAATTATATTTGCGCCGTAGGGAAAGGGTCAACCACAGTCACACTTATTTCATGGTAAAATGTGCCGAACTATGCTTATCCGAAGATATATCAGCCCCTTAATAATAAATACGTTGAAGACAGTTTATTGAGTAGCGAAACCGAACCCATATCCCGCGATTATCAGGCCGGGGGCTGGAAAGCGCACAGGATATTGATCGTGTGTTCCCTGCTTTACATGATCAACTACATGGACAGGACAGTGATTACCGTGGTGATGCAGCCCATGAAGCTGGAAATGGGGTTGACGGATATGCAGTTGGGCAGCATCCAGATGGCATATATGTTGAGCCACGGTGTACTTGCTTTCCCCGTAGCATATGTTATTGACCGCTGGAGCAGGAAAAAGTCCATAGGTATCATGGCTCTGGCATGGAGCGTATTTGCTGTTCTGACAGGTTTAGCACGAAATTTCGCAGGCTTGCTCGTTCCCAGGACCTGTGCGGGAATCAGCGGTACCGCCCTGGCAACAGGTGGCGTCTCCATGCTCACAGCAGCCTATCCCAGGCGCAAGCATGGTATTGTGATGGGTATTTTTCATGCCGCTATACCGCTTGGCATCGCTATCGGGGCTATTTTCGGTGGTATCATGGCGGCCAGGCTTGGTTGGCGCTCACCGTTTTTTTTCCTTGCGGGATTGAGTGCAATCCTGGGCATATCAGCTTTCTTCATGGAAGACTACAAGACTATTGCTGTAGAAACAACGGGCAGGCTCAAAGGCTTCGGGCAATCAGTAATAAAGCTGCTTAAGATCCCCACACTGCGCTGGTTTTTGCCCGGATATGGGCTGCTGCTCCTAACCATCCAGGCACAGATAGCCTGGCTGCCCGCCTACCTGATGCGACAGTTCAACTGGGCTACGGACCAGGCGGGCAATATCACCGGAATTATCGGCCTGATGGCAATCATCGGCGCCCCGCTCGGGGGTATGCTGGCCGATATCTGGTACAGAAAAGACAGGAGGAGCAGGTTGTGGTTACCTGCCGTATCGGCGGTTCTGTCCTCCATCTTCCTGGCGGTCTGCTTCCTGACCTTCAGTTTAAACTTTGCCACCGGTCTTACCTGCGGCCTCCTTTTTGGTATCCTGAATATGACAGCCATACCTGTATTAAGCTCGGTAT
>JAPLHI010000016.1 GCA_026389695.1 Chloroflexota bacterium | reverse complement strand
TATCCGCAGATAAACCCCGACAGATGCCGCTTTTTAACAAAGAGGCCGACCACGGGGACAGGTTGCCTTTCATGGGCAAAACCATAGAAATTGCGGTGGCTCAAGGTAATGGTAAATCCCCTGCAGTTGAACTTAAAGGCAGTAAATTGATCATTTCCTCCGATAGCGCCAAACCGGACATAGCCGGGTTACTCGAGACCTGGTACCGCAGACAGGCAGCTATAACGCTCAAGCAAAAAGCAGATGATTTCAGCACCATGCTGGGCCTGACTTACAGAAAGCTTCTCATCCGCGGGCAGAGAACGCGCTGGGGCAGTTGCTCGCGGCTGGGCAACCTGACATTGAATTGGAAGCTGCTATTGGCGCCGGAACCTGTGATAGATTACGTTATCATACATGAACTTTGTCACAGGAAGCACATGAACCACTCTAAAAAGTTCTGGGACCTGGTGGCCAAATATTGCCCTAAATGGAGAGTACACAGGAAATGGCTGCTGATGCATGAAGACGAACTTAAAGCGTCCGCCAGCTTCAAAGCATATAAATTTATCTATAAATAATGGAGGGAACAATGAAAGTACACCATTACAAGGAAATTAAACCGGTAGAAGAAATCCCGGGTGTAAAAATGCATATAGTCGCCGGTCCGGACGAGGGAGCGCGCAATTTCATCATGCGCGTATTCGAGATAGAGCCAAACAGCAACACTCCTTTTCACGAACATTCATGGGAACACGAAATATTCATACTCGAAGGCCCGGCAGCCGTTAAAAGCAAGGATGGTGAAATTCCTCTAAAGCCGGGACATGCCATCTTTATACCGGCCGGCGAGCAGCACTGCATAGTCAATAAAGGCAAGGAAACGGTACGGCTTATTTGTGTGATCCCCAATATTAATAACACCGGCTCCTGTTTTTCAGATAACGATGTACACAAATGATTAATCAGTCAATTGATTCGCTCTCGCCGTTTGACACAAAGCTATGACGGGCGTTAACATATATCTTTGTTGCGTATAAATAACCGGCGCACAAAAAATTCTTGATATGGCGCAGAAATCTTCTCTTAACAATCGACCACTGGAGATCAGGTGGCATGGACGCGGCGGGCAGGGAGCAATTACAGCCGCCAAGATCATAGCCCAGGCGGCTTACGTTAAGGGCTATCAGGGTGTGACAGCTGCTCCTTCGTTCGGCGCGGAAAGGCGCGGCGCGCCGGTAAGCGCTTCCACCCGCATCTCTCATGAACCTGTGCTGGTAGTGTCTCAAGTAGAGAATCCGGACATCGTTGTCGTGCTGGATCACACACTGCTGAAATACCCTGATGTCACGCAAGGCCTGGGTAAAAACGGCTGGCTGGTGGTGAATTCCCCACTCCCACCTAAAGAGCTCGGCATCAAAGGTGAATTCAATATAGCCACTGCAGATGCCACCAAAGTCTGCCAGGACCTGGGGTTAATAGTAGCCGGGCTGGTCATTGTAAATACAGCCATCCTTGGTGCAGTTATAAAAGCGACCAGGATAGTTGATCTGCCCACTCTGGAGAAGGTCATGCGGGAGAGGTTCTCCAACAGCACAGTGGATATTAATTTAGCGGCCATTAATAAAACACACGAAATAACGAAGCTGGCTAAATAGGGTATATTTTATGGGCACCAGAGAATGTAATCATATCTGCGACGAATCGTCACCGGGGATAGGCGAAGCCGGCATAACCGGTGAATGGCGCATCGTAGTACCTTCCATAGACGAAAAGAAATGTATACCCGCGCGGTCGAATAAACCCACATGCTTTCTATGCTGGCTGTACTGTCCCGAAGCGGTCATTACTAAAGGTATTCCACCGTCCATAAACCTGGAGTACTGCAAAGGATGCGGTATCTGCTCGCAGGTATGCCCGGTACAGGCTATCACCATGCTACCCGAAGAAAAAATGTGAGCCGTTAGCAAAATGGCAATTCAGAAGAAATCGAACATACATATTTTAGACGGCAACCAGGCCGCTGCCATAGCGGCTAAATTGAGCCGCGTCCAGGTAATTGCGGCTTATCCCATCACACCTCAGACACCCCTCACCGAGCAGCTTTCTCAGTACGTTGAAGCAGGAGAACTGCAGGCTGAATATGTAGCTGTAGAAAGCGAACACAGCGCCATGGCGGTATGTACCTCCGCTTCGCTTGTGGGCGCCCGCACCTTTACGGCCACCAGCTCGCATGGGCTGGCATACATGCATGAGATGCTGCATTGGGCTGCCGGCGCCAGGCTCCCTATTGTGCTGGCATGCGTCAACCGCGCCATCGGCGCGCCCTGGAACGTCCTCAACGACCAGCAGGATTCCATATCCCAGCGCGATACCGGCTGGATACAGATATACTGCCGTAATAACCAGGAAATAATGGACACCGTGATCCAGGCTTACAGGATTGCCGAGATCGTTCATGTGCCTGTCATGGTCTGCTATGACGGGTATATACTTTCTCACACTGAGATGCCGGTGGATATCCCGGATCAGAAAGACGTGGATAGATATCTGCCACCGTATAAACCGCATACTGTACTCGACCCGGCCAACCCCAAGAACTACAACCTGGTTACGCTGGCAAATCCCCGCGTTGGTGTAGATGGCAAGCTGTGTCACGGATACATGGAGCTGCGTTACCTGCTGCAGGAAGCCCTGCAGAACTCCAGGGAAACCATACTCCAGGCCGGTAAGGAATTTAACGAGGTTTTCGGCAGGGACTATGCCAATATGTTCTGGGAAGACAGGGAGGATGCTGAAATTATCATAGTTGCCATGGGCAGCCTTGCCATGGAGGCCATTGTGGCGGCCGATATGCTCCGCGAAGAAGGGATCAGGGTCGGAGTGCTGGGGCTGAGGGTCTTCCGCCCCTTCCCCAAATCTGACGTGGTAAGAGCGTTGCGCAAATCCAAACTGATTGTGGTCTTCGATAAAAACATCAGCTACGGATCGGAGGGCGCCACCTGCTCGGAGATTAAATCCGCGCTTTACGGTACTTATATAAACGCCTCCATCAGGAATTTTATCGTGGGGCTGGGCGGGCGCGATGTAAAAGCGCGGGAGCTGGTCGATGCCACCAGGAAAGCCATAGCATCCCTTAAAGAAACCGTCATCAATCCGGATTACCCGGAATGGATCTGTCAGATATAGTGGAGAATTGTATTGAAAACTAACGCGGTAAATTTGATTGAGCAGGAATGGATACTTCCCGGCAACCGCACCTGCCCGGGCTGTGCATTGTCGCTGGCCTACCGTCATACGCTGAAAGCTCTTGAAGGACAGTGTATCGTCACCGTACCCGCCAGTTGCGCTACTGTGCTGCACGGCATGTATCCCATAACCGCGGTTAACGTGCCCTGCGTCAATACTCCCTTCGCCTCCACCGGCGCTTCTGCCACGGGGCTGGTGGCCGGTTTAAAGGCGCTGGGCAAGAAAGGCATCACTGTGCTCGCCTTTGCCGGTGACGGTGGCACTCACGATATAGGGATTCAATCGCTCAGCGGCGCGGCCGAAAGACAGAACGATTTTATTTACATGTGCTACGACAACGAAGGATATATGAATACCGGAAATCAGAGGTCCGGTTCCACGCCCCTGGGAGCTGTCTCCGGCACCACACCGGTGCTCGGCAAACAGCAGTACCAGAAAGATATGACGGCCATCATGGAAGCCCACGGCCTGCCTTATGTTGCCACATGCTCCGCTTCTTACCCCCTTGATCTCTATGAAAAAGTCAAAAAGGCCAGGACCATCGAGGGCACCAGGTTCATCCATGTGCACACACCCTGTCCGCCAGGCTGGCTTTTCCCCTTCAGCGATACTATCAGGATCGGCGAGATGGCTGTGGAGACTGGACTGGTTGTTTTATATGAAATTGAGGACGGCATTTTCCGCCTCACCTCGGCCAGTGAATCTCTGGCCCTCAAGGGTGGCACCCTGCAGCCCGTCCGTGAATACTTTATCTCACAGGGCAGGTTCAAGACCATCACCGAAGAACAGATCGATGAACTACAGAACTGGGTAAATGCCCGCTGGAAGCACTGCCTGCACCGCGCCACCAACCTTTAATTCAAACACGACAAATGTTCAATCGCACACT
>JAPLHI010000139.1 GCA_026389695.1 Chloroflexota bacterium | reverse complement strand
CGCTGCCTGCCACGCCTTCGGCTCGCAGCTTCGGCTCACCGCAATGACATGGTAAGGATACTGGCTATGACGTACAGGGTATCCTATCTCCAGGTGGGGTGGCGTTCGTTGGACTTTTCGTAGGTTACGCGGCGGATGTTAGTGCCGTCGGCGTTCATGATGAAGATATCATCATTGCCGTAGGTATCGGCGACGAAGGCGATCTGTTTGCCGTCAGGCGACCACACGGGGCTGCGGTTATTATCCTTGTTATCTGTGATCTTTTTGGCGGTGAGGCCCGGGACCGGGCTGCCGGCGTCCATCACCCAGATATCCCCCTTGGCTGCGTTGCCCCTGACGAAGACGATCTGGTTGGTGACAGGCGACCAGTCGGGCTCAGTCCCGTCTATCTCAAAGGAGAAGCCGAACTTTTTCTGGTCACTGCCGTCGGGGTTCATGATATAGAGGATCGGTTTCGTGCCATCGCCCTCACGGTTGGAGGCAAATAAAATTTTGGAACCGTCGGGTGACCATGTGGGCACGCTGTTCCATATAGCAATCCCTTCATTATCATGAGTATGTCCATTGCCACTTTGCTCCACCGGTTCCTGGGGCGCCTCCCTTTTTAAGCCGCCTGTAAGCTGTGTCAAATTGCTGCGATCGGTATTTACCATGGATATTTCATAGCTGGTATCCCCGGACTCATCCTTAATCTGGCTGACGAAGACAATCCTTGACCCGTCCGGTGACCATCTGGGGGAGCCATCCCAGCCCTGGCGGCTGGTTATCTGTCTGCGATCGGAGCCGTCCTCGTTCATGGTGCATATTTCGTAATCCCCCGACTCGCTGGATGCGAAGGCAATCCTGGCGCCGTCAGGAGACCACATGGGGAGCCCGTCAAAAGTCTGATTATCGATCGAGGTATACTTGAGGTCTGTGCCATCCGGCTTAACGGTATAAATATGAACGGTTTTATCGCGGTCGGATGAAAAAGCAATCAGGGTCGGCAACGTGGAAGGTTGATAGTTAGCGGCATTATAACTGCATGAAAATATGGATAATGCCGTCAGTGCTATCAACAAAACAACTGAAAATTTCTTTATCAAGTCGGTCATGGTATCACCTCGGCTGAAATTGTGATCGAATGGCAACAACTGCCTGTGAAAGTATACTCAGAGATATGGATATTGGCAAATAAATGTATTCCCGGGAAGACGGAAGGAAAGGGCTGAAAGGCAAACAAAAAAGCCTCCAACTGCGGAGGCCATATTTTCAACTTGTTATTATATATTATAACATAAATTAGCAGGCGAGATCAAGAAATCATATTTGCCGGTGGTTAAAGGGGGATAGTGTTTTAAACCATCCGGGCCCGGATCCCAGTTTAAATTTCATGAGGCGTCTCCTGCTATGCTGGTTTGCGGGTGGATATGAACTCCATAGCCCAGTCTCTGCCGGTCATGGGCGGATGATGCTCGGCGGCATTACGGACCAGGCTGAGCGACTGTGAAGGGCATTTATAAGCGCAAACACCGCAACCGATGCAGAGTTCCGTATTTAACTGTGAAACATGGCCGGTCTTATTAGAGAGTTCCCTTTGCCTGCCGTCCTTACCTTTGGCGATGGTTTTTCTTCCCTTTGCCGACGGCATGTCCTGTAACGTCAGTGCTTGCATGGGGCAGCGCTTAACGCACAGGCCGCAGCCGGTGCAGGTGGATTGGTTGACCGTGATGCGGAAGTTGGAGGGAGTCAGGCTGCCTTTATGGCCGTATTTATTCATAGCCAGGAACCAGATGCAGCAGTCACGGCAGCAGTTGCAAATGGTATCCGGTTTCTCTTGCTGGTTGGAGATGCCGTGAATGAGCCCCAGGTCAGCAGAATGCTTGAGTATCTCCTCGGTCTCCTGGCGCGTAATCTCACGACCCATGCCGTTTTCCACTATATATCGGCCAAGTTTATCGAAATGCAGGCAGACCTCGGTGGGGTACTGGCAATCGGGTGAGTCCGGGTTAAGGTTATTGGCGTGCCGGCAGGGGCAGTGGCTGACGCTGAAGTATTCGACCTTATCGAGAATTTTGCGTATTTCCTCATAAGGCAGGACGCCGCGCGTGTCCTCAATGGCGGCGTCTATGGGCAACACGCGTAATCCTTTTTCCTTAACGTTCTGCCAGGGTGACATCAACCCGCCGGTTATGTACTTATGCTGCAGCGGTCCCACGGCCTGGCTATACTGGGCGTGGCTGCCGGGCCAGCCGAAGCCGCGATAATTGGTGAAAACATCATGGAGATGGTAACGTTCGCTACCATCTTTAACCTGCTTGTAGACAAGTCCCTTGGAGGCCAGTTCGTCCAGTTTCTGACGGAGCATGTCAACATTGGTTTTAGTCAATTCTGAAAGCTCGCTTAGCGTTTTGGGTGAAAATGGCATGCCGGTAAGTAGGGCTGCTTCTTGGGGAGTATACCGTGCAGCCACGTACGGCAGAAGGAAGTCAGATTCGGGCACACCGTACCAGCTCTGCTTCAGCCACTCGATGAATTTAAAATAGACGTCACGCTCATCAGGGGATAGTGTTATGTCTTTCCCGCTCATTTAAGTAACCCCCATTGCGTATTGGATGAATAGTGGTAGGAAAGCTGCCTGTTTATGCTTAGTTCTGCGGCTCGGCAAGATCGCGCAGCACCCGCTCGAAAACTGCCATATCCTCTGCCTGGAATTTACTGCGCAGGTTGGCATCAAGCTCATCGGCAAACTCGATAATCTGAGGCGCCAGGGTTTTTGACTTATACGTGAGATAGACGAGCGCAGAGCGCCTATCCTCTGAATTCGGTTTGCGCTCGATAAACCCGTTTTTCTCCATCCTGTCCAGGATGCCGGTGATGGTTGAACCGTCGAGAGATACCCTCTGTCCCAGCTCGCCAATGGTGATGCCGTCACCTACCCAGAGGGCGTTGAAGACCATATATTGCGGTGTGGTCAGGTTGAACGGCGCGAGCCTGGATTCATAGTATTCATAGACCTTGCGCATCACACGGCCTACATTGAAACAGATATGCTCCCTGGCGTCGTAGGTCATAATATTAATATCCTTGACACAAAATATTTGTATACAATATATTATTTTTTATATGTGATGTCAATGCTTAGATCTGTCAATTAGTTATTAGTTTTAGGACACATCTGGATTTTTATTTTTGGCGGTACTGCGATTTCAATCTATGTTTGCTCCTTTCATTATTAATTCTCCGTTATTTCCTTGACACCGAATCAATTCTGAGATAATATTTATGAATAACTATATAAAGATATTGTTATATAGTAATATATCAGTTAAGGTGAACATATGATTAAGCTTACCAGGATTTTAAAAGCATTATCTGATGAGACCAGGTTGCGGATATTAAACATGCTCTTTGAGCGTGATTGTTGTGTCTGTGAATTATTGCAGGTACTGGGGATTTCACAACCACGCGCCTCGCATCATCTGTCCATTTTATACAATACGGGTTTACTTAAGCTCAGACGGCAAGGTTTATTTTCCAGCTATTCCATTGATTGGGAAAACATGGATGATTATGCCGCAGACCTGGTAAAGGCTGCACATAAAGGTCTGGCGAGGAACAAGTTAGCGGAGGAGGATCTTCAAAAACTGGCCAGCGCAAAGCGTTTACTTCCGGAATGTGCACAGCCTGTTTAGCTACGTTCATGTAAGAGTGATACGTATGTGAGGAGTTTATATTAATGGAATTCGTATTGTTGCTTCTTAAATCGGGCTTGGATACTCTTCTCGATTACCTTTCCCTGCACGTTCTGACGTGCCTCATACCTGCATTATTCATAGCCGGCGCAATCTCGGTTTTCGTATCGCAGGCCTCAGTGTTGAAGTACTTCGGGCCGAAAGCGAATAAATTTGTTGCTTACGGGGTCGGTGCGGTCTCAGGTACAATTTTAGCGGTATGCTCCTGCACCGTATTGCCGCTCTTCAGCGGAATCTACGTTGCCGGCGCCGGGCTTGGCCCCGCCATCGCCTTCCTCTATTCAGGGCCGGCCATCAATGTTATGGCCATCGTTTACTCGGCCAGGTTGCTGGGCTGGGATATCGGCCTTGCGCGCGCCATTGGCGCCGTGTCCTTCTCAGTGATCATCGGACTCATCATGGCTTATGTCTTCCGCAAAGAGGAAAAGGTTAGAGGCGACGGGCGTTTCGACACCCTGTCTGATGCTGAACAGGGCAAGCCCTGGTGGCAGGAGCTGATATTCTTCGCCATCCTGGTAGGCATCCTGCTGGCAGCTTCTTCCAAAGAGTGGATTATCTTGGGAGTGCTATTTGTGGCGCTGGTCATAGTAATGTGGCGCTGGTACACGCTTGCTGAGTTCAAACTCTGGATGGTTGAAACCTGGCGTTTCCTGATTATGATCGTGCCCTGGCTGTTAATCGGCGTTTTCATTGCCGGCATCCTGAAGGCCATCATCCCCGAATCGGCAGTCGTGGCGGTTGTCGGCGGCAATACCATCCTGGGCAACTTCGTTGCGTCGGTCTTTGGCGCCCTGATGTATTTTGCCACCCTGACCGAGGTGCCCATCGTAAAGGCCTTCCTTGATATGGGCATGGGCAAAGGTCCTGCGCTGGCATTGCTGCTTGCAGGGCCCGCTCTGTCGCTGCCCAGCATGCTGGCTTTGGGGAAAATCATGGGCTGGAAGAAGACGCTGACTTATGTAACACTTGTAGTGATAATGGCTACTATTACGGGTTATATTTTCGGCCTGATCGTTCAATAAGCGTAAGGAGGTGTACTTGTGAATATCAAAGTACTGGGCCCCGGCTGCGCCAAGTGCCAGAGCCTGGAAAAAACAGTGAAGGAAGTGGCAGCTGCCCTCAGAAAGGACATGAAAAAAATCATGCAATATCCCATCCTGATGACGCCCGGCCTAGTTATTAATGAAAAGTTGGTGCTCAGCGGCAAGGTGCCGTCCAAGGCCGAGGTTGAGCAATTGATCATGAATGCTCTCGCCATTGAAGACCAGGCAAAAAAGTAAATAATTTAGTGTATTCAGGAGATCTGATATGACTGACAAGCCAGGCAGAACGGCGATATTTCCGTGTTCCGGGGGATCCAATTGTGGCCAGATTGCCAATGAAGTCGGCATTAAACTAACTGAAGATGGATTGGGCAATATGGGGTGCCTGGGAGGAATCGGCGCTCATGATGAAAAAATGATCGACGGAGCTAAAACGGCGGACAGAGTGCTGGCTATAGACGGCTGTGCTGTTGCCTGTGCAAAAAAGACATTGGAGCACGCAGGCATATCCGTCACGCAATGGATCTGTGTTACGGATTACGGTATAAAAAAGACTCCTAATAAATTTGAGATAAAACGTGAAGAAATGGAAAGAGTTATAGTCAAGACCAGGGAGAAAATGTCCTGGATGTAAAGGAGACTAAAATTAATAATGAGAAGATATAACATTGATCTGCTGTTTTTTTCTGTTCTATTGATATTTGCCATTGCGTTGTTCCCCGGATGCAGCAGTTCTTCCGCTGTTATTAGCAATCCACCGGCGTCTACCCAGTCAGCACCTGCCCCTGTAGTTACTTCGCCTCCGGTAAAACCACCGAGTTCACCGGATACGGAACAGCCCTCGCAGATAACCACCCCATCATTGAAGACCGAAGTTATTTATACACACATGACGCAACGCTGCGTGACCTGCCTTTGCTTTGAATCACGCATTAAATGGGTTGTCGATAAATATTACAAAGAGGAGCTTGGCAGCGGCAAGCTGACCTTCCTCATTATCAATGCGCAGGATACAAAGAATGCCGATCTGGTAAAAAAATTGGGGGTAGTTGGATCGCAACTGTTCGTCAATACCATAGTTGACGGTAAAGACCACATTAAAGACATCAGTGAAATATGGAATTGGAACTGTAATGATGACCCGCCCGGTTTCTGTGAAAAGGTGCTAAACGTGATTGATCGGAGTCTTGAAGGTAAATACTGATGGATTTTTCAAGTTTGGCAAACAGTACTAATATCCCTGCGATCTCAGCATTCGTGCTGGGACTGATGGCAACTATAGGTCCCTGTACCATGGCTACCAATATTGCGGCGCTGGCATATGTCGGCCGCAATTTGACGAACCGTAAATACGCGGTAGTAACTGCTGCGTTGTATACACTGGGGCGTATGTTTACTTATACAGTACTGGGCGCTCTTATTATTTACCTGGGCCTCAGTATTCCGGGAGTATCTATATTTCTTCAGGATGTGGGAGAAAAAGCACTCGGCCCGTTCCTGATCATAATCGGGTTGTTGATGCTTTTTATAGATAAAATCTCCTTTGGCAGTAGCGGGAATGCCCTCTCTAATTTAGGTGGAAAGGTTGCTGACCTGGGCATGATAGGAGGGTTGCCGCTGGGAGCGATTTTTGCTCTGGCCTTCTGCCCCTATAGCGCTGTTTTATTTTTCGCCGTGTTGCTTCCGCTGGCGTTGAAAACCGCCGGAGGGGTGACCTTGCCGGCATTTTTCGCCATCGGTACCGGTTTACCGGTATTGCTTTTCGGTATGCTGCTGTCATTCGGTGTAGCCAGCATCTCGAAGTGGGTCGATGCTATTTCACGTAGTGAAAAAATTATCCGCATAATAATCGCAATTGTATTCATTTGTATCGGGATTTATTATATGATGCCGTGGCTCAGTACTTTGTTCGTATCAGTCTGAAAATTTGGTGCAACATGCAATGAACCGATTCAATATGACCAAAAAACTGGCGTTAGTTCTAACTGCACTGACTTTTTCTGTGCAGATAGCGTGTAGTCCGCCTCAACCGCCTGCACCACCTGCAATTGAACAGCAAAATCACGCACCCACCATTGAAAAAATAAATTATGATAAGTCTACGTATCATAATAGACCGGCTAAAATAGAATGTATTGCGAGCGATATTGATAACGACAACCTGACATATTTATGGGAAGCAAAGGATGGGAAAATTACAGGCGAAGGCAAGAGCGTGGAATGGATACCTCCCGGCAATATGCGAACTTACCCGATAACGCTCACAGTTACTGATGGTAGAGGAGGAGAAGTAAAAAAGACCGTATATATAATGGTTGTTACTAACGCAGATGGCACTAACACACCAAATATAGAGGTGAAATTAAAATTAGGTGATAACAGCACGGTGATAATTGAAAATCAGCGCGTTAGGATATGGACAACCGCTAACATTCTTTGTATCGTAGAGAATGCTAAAGAAAGTGAACTGTTATACACATGGTCAGCAGATGGTGGGAGAATACAGGGGGAAGGGGTCGAGGATGGTAAGGCGAATAAGATAAGTTGGATCGCTCCTGGTACACAAAGCGATATCACAGTCGATGTTAGGGTTACCGGTGTGCAACAAGGCAGCGAGGCAAAAGGACAGATAAAATTTAAAGTTTATTGCTGCGGCAAGGAATTAACTGAAGATTGAATTTGTATAAACATTGTGGTGTGAAAGCCGGCATCTCGAAGTGGGTCGATGCCATCTCACGCAGTGAAAAAATTATCCGGATAGCAGTCGCCATTGTATTCATTTTTATCGGGATTTATTATATGATGCCGTGGCTCAGTACTTTATTCATATCAGGCTAAGATTCAGGAGTAACATGTTATGAACCGATTCAACATTACCGAAAAATTAGTGTTAGTTCTTACTGCATTAGCGCTTTCTATGCAGTTAGCGTGTAATCCACCTCAACCACTTACACCGCCGCCTGCGGTTGAACAGCAAAATCAGTCTCCGGTTATTGAAAGCTTGATATATCCCAGGGACGCCTTCTCCGGAAATGACACGCAAATTCAGTGCGTAGCCAGCGATGCGGATGGTGATAACCTGACATATCAATGGACGGCTGAAGCCGGAACCATCGGCGGATCGGGAGCAAATATATTGTGGAATCCTCCAGGAGCTATGGGCACTTATGCAATAAGCCTGGTGGTCAGTGATGGTAAAGGCGGAGAGGCAAAAGAAACAATAAATATAAGGGTTGTGACGAATGCCGACGGTACTGCGACTCCTTTCATTGAGATTAAAATGAAGCTTGGTGAAGAGCAACATGTGGTGATTGACAAACAGCGCGCCCGCATCTGGACAACTACCGACATTATCTGTAGCGTTGAGAACGCAGGTGGAAATGAACTGACATATAACTGGTCAGCCAGCGAAGGCAAGATACAGGATAAGGGCGTTCAGGAGGGAAAGGCGAACAGGATTCGCTGGATAGCTCCCGGCGTGCAAACCGACTGTACTATTGATGTCACGGTCAAAGATAATCAGGGTAGACAAGCAAAGGGTCAGGTGAATATTCATGTATTTTGTTGCGGAAATTAGCCATACGCGTACTAAAAATATC
>JAPLHI010000204.1 GCA_026389695.1 Chloroflexota bacterium | reverse complement strand
CCATGCATACCAACCGGATTCTTAATTTTTTCCTGTGTATCAAGGGCATAGCCACGAGGTATCTGGTGAAGAATTTTTCTATCGTCCGGTATATTGATGTTTTTTGCAGATGAAAGTACCCTTGAAAGATCTTCCTGGCGGACGAGCCTGTCAGTTCGCGGAATTGCCACAACACCATGGCTATTTAATGAACTTATGTGCCTGCCGGTAACACCTACGTACGCCGATTCAATTTTTATGCCACTGGCCTGCTCAGCCCGTTTTACCGACTCGGCCACCGAGTCGCGCGCTTCTTCCACGTTGACTACCATACCTTTGTGTAATCCGTGTGAGGGTACCTGGCCGACACCAAGCACCTGCAAAGCGCCTCCGGAATCCAATGTGGCAACTATGGTGCAAATCTTGGTAGTTCCCACATCTATCCCAGTGATTATTCTTTTTGCCATAATTTATGCCTCCTCTAAGTTAAATAATTGTTTACGGATTCAATATTGGATTCATTGTGTTATAAGAAGTACAGGATGGCGATGGCGATCATGAGGCTGATGAAAACGATGCCATCGAAAACCATTCCTCCGAATAAAGCCAGGAGTTTCCTGTCATTATTCAGAATGGTGCCCATTTTTTTAGTTACAATCATTTTCTGTTGCCTCCTGCATTTTAATTTTTATAAACGTTGCGCTACCCTGAGCTTTGCGCTCCGGCTGCGCGGGTTTAAATCGACCTCCCTATCTGTTGGTACAAGTACATTCTTGGTTAGAATCTGCAACTTTGGTTGATGGTTGCAGCGGCACTCGGGAATATCATTGGGACAAATACAGGCTCTGCTTTCACGTGACATAAAATTCTTAACAATTCGATCCTCGAGCGAGTGATAACTGATCACCGCCAATCTTCCTCCGGCAGCCAGACAGTTGACTGTTTGTTCCAGGGCAGATGTTAGATAATCCAGTTCGCGATTGACAGCAATTCTTAATGCCTGGAATGTGCGGGTAGCCGGGTGAATCCTGATGGGGCGCTGGCTTATAGAATTTGAAACAATCACTGCCAGTTCAGCTGTGTCAGTTATCGGCCTGTTATTTACTATGTTCCTGGCTATTCTGTTAGCAGAGGGTTCCTCACCGTATATCCGGATGAGCTGCGCGAGTTTGAATTCAGGTAATTTATTCACGATGTCAGCCGCCGTAAGTTTTTCATCCGGGTTAAACCGCATATCTAAAGGACCACTTTGTTGAAAACTAAATCCGCGCCATGCGGTATCAAGCTGAAGAGATGAGAGGCCTAAATCAAAAAGAATTCCGTGGACCGGCATAAAACCGGTTTCGTTGCAGATATGCTCGAGATTGGAGAAGTTATCATTAATTAATACTGTATTTTCAAAATAATCATATAGTCTGTTTTGGGCTAACTTAATTGCTTCCGGATCTGAATCAATACCAAGGAGTTCCCCCCCCGGTTGGCATTTTTGAAGTATGGATAACGCATGTCCACCCCCGCCAAGCGTGCAGTCTACATAGCGCCTGCCTTGCCTGACATTCAGGGCATCGATAATTTCGTCTAATAAGACCGGGATGTGGCGAGTTTGGGTCAGTGTTAAGGTCATTTTCGCTCCTCCAGAATATCCATATACTGACGAGCTTCATCAGTTGTGAGCCGTTCCTTTTTCCAGAGATCGGGACTCCAGATTTCGAAGTAATTGTTGATTCCGGCTATTACCGCGCTGTCTTTGATCGAAACACGTTCGCGCAAATTTGCAGGTAATGAACTTCTGCCCTGATTGTCAATAGTGGCTTCATTTGCATTACCGAAAATGAAGCGGTTCAACTTCCTTTGTTTATCCGACATTAAAAAACTACCGGGAGCTTGACTGGTTGTCATTTTCGCCCAATCGTTTTTTGTATAGGCGGTGATGCAATTGTCCGCCACCATGGTCAGCATAAGGCCGTCGTCTATTTCCTTGCGGAACTTAGGCGGAAGAGGCAGTCGCCCCTTGTTATCTACCTTATATTCGTATTCACCAACAAACATGATAAACCACTAAAAATCCAATTAAATTATGCTGGTAACGCTTCCTTTTCCAGCTCGCCTTCTATGCTTCTTAAAGCGCTCCAATCCAATTTGGCTAATTCTGAAATGTAATCACTTACAATATGCTCAGGATTAATTGAATAATTGGCCATTCCGCTACTGCAATACTGTTCTTTTACCATACCTTTCTCTATTAGATCTCTCAGCATTTCATGCAGGTGGTGGTGAGTGGTGTCCAGAAAACGTGCTATACAATCAAGATCAAATTTAGCCTGCGGGTGCCTGCACCAGAAAAAAAGCAGTCGCAGCTTTGCTCCTGTAAATTCATTTTCTTTAAGGAAGGAAAAAATATCCTCAGACGCAAGGTCGCTATTGTTGCGATACATTATCATATTATTTCCCCCTTTTTACCACTTTTTACCACTATGTCCCATTATGAACACTTTTTGCCCCACTTGTCAATAGCTTTTTAGGGAAAATATATGGCCTGGCCTATAATTTTCTGAATTGCATTGAGTAATAAATACGGGATTAACCACTACAGAATGTGGTTGCAAGCGGGATAAACACAATATATAGTTGTACCCTGAAGACTGTCATAAATTGATTGTTCCGGTGTATGTGATAATTTTGTGGTTTCAATGGTGTATGGTAAAATAATTAGCCTCAAGAATAAGGTATCAGGATTAAAAATACTAAGAATTTTTTATCAAGACATGCACCGAATAGATGTATTAACGCTGTTTCCCCAGGCTTTTACCGGCTTTATAGATCACAGCATTCTGGGAAGAGCACGGGAAAGGAAAATCGTGAGTATAGAATTGCATGATATCCGTGCCTATTCACACGACAAACACCACACTGTGGACGACTATCCTTATGGCGGTGGAGCCGGTATGGTGATGAAACCTGAACCTATCTTTGAAGCAGTTGAGGATGTAAAAAAAGAAATAGAAATGGATAAGGTGCCGGTTATTTTATTGACGCCGCAAGGCCGCCTTTTCAATCAGAACGTGGCTATTGAACTGTCCAAAGAGCCATATTTAATTATTGTTTGTGGGCACTATGAAGGTATTGATGAAAGGGTAGCAGAACACCTGTCTACGGATGAAATCAGTGTAGGCGATTACCTGCTTAGCGGCGGGGAAACTGCAGCTATGGTTGTTATCGATTGTTTGGTCCGGCTAATCCCGGGTGCAATAGGCTCTGACGTATCGTTAATAGAGGAATCTCATACAGGTGGAGTACTTGAGTATCCCCAATATACCAGACCGCCGGAATATAGGGGCTGGAAGGTCCCTGAGGTTCTTTTATCCGGCAATCATAAGGAGATATCTTTATGGAGAAGGGAGCAAAGTATTTTGCGCACAGTACGCAGACGTCCTGACCTACTCAGTAAGGCTGAGCTTAGTGAAACCGATAATAAGACTATTAAATCTCTAAAATCTTCCTTGAGTAATAATTAAAGTAGTTAAAGTAGTTTAAAAAAGAGGATATAAAAATGGATATCAAGTCTTTAAAACCAGCAAAAGTCAATACCAAACTACCGAAACTCAGCCCGGGTGATAATGTTAAGGTGAGTTTCAAAGTCAAAGAGGCAAACCGTGAAAGACTGCAGACTTTTTCGGGTTTAATTATCAAAGTCAGCAGGGGATCGGCTGGCGGTAATTTTACTGTGCGCAAAGTAACCTATGGAATCGGTGTTGAACATACTTTCCCGCTGGCGTCTCCATTACTGGAAAAAATTGAAGTAGTCAGACATGGAAAAGTACGCCGAAGCAAGCTATATTATATCAGGCGGTTGAGTACAAAAGAGGCGAGGTTGAAGGAAAAGCGCGAGAGATTTATGGAAAGTACCGCTGACGCCGAGTCAGTAGACTTAGCGACAGCTACAGACAATTCCGAACCTATACCTGAAGCAAAATAAATTGCATGAAGTATGCCGAGGTGGCCGTTAATGCTTCTGGCGGTCATCTAAACAGTTTTTCATATTCCATACCTTCTTTACTGGATGTGGGAGTCGGGAATGCAGTTTGGGTGCCGTTTGGCTCAAAAGTGCTCCAGGGAGTAGTTGTAGAACTTACCGACGCCCCCCGGGTTCCGGTTACTAAAGAAATAATCGGTTTGATTAGTCCCCGGACTATTATCTCCCCCGAACGTATTAAACTGGCACTGTGGATCGCCGAGTATTATTTATCACCACTTTTTAATGCTATTGCTCTTTTCTTGCCACCGGGTTTCGAACGTCGTACGACCACATTCATCCGTTTGACGGGCTCAGACACAGATTATTCTGAACTTAACGTAGATCTCAAAGTCTTCGTGCAGACCATCCAGGATAATGGCGGGGAACTTCCTCTAAAAAGATTGCAAGCCAAGTTTGGGGTTAATAGAAGCTCCTCAATGATAAGGGAATTGTTAAGCAAGAAGCTGGCTGAGAAAACAGCTTTGTTGGAAAGTGAAAAAGTTAAACCCAAATTCATTGATTATCTGAAACTAAACTTAGACCGTGAACAAATCAATAATTTAAGTGTCCGGTTAAGAGAAAAAGGTGCAAATAGACAAGCTGCGGTTATTGATCTACTGGAACGAAATGGAGGTGTTTTGCCATTATCGCGAGTCAGAAACCAGGTTGACTGTGATAGCAGTACTTTACGACTGCTTATAAGAAAAGGAATAGTTGCGCGTCAGCCCTTAGAGGTCAAGCGCGATCCGCTTTCAAAATATGACTTCGCACTGGAGTTTCCCTTTACATTCACTTCAAATCAGCAGGAGGGCTGGGATACCATTAAAACTGCGATAGAAAAAGATACTGCTAGTCATCAATCAAGAGTAATTGTTCTATACGGAGTTACAGGTAGTGGTAAGACTGAGATCTACTTACGGGCAATAGATGAAATGATCAGGCGTGGCAGAAGGGGCATTTGCCTGGTACCTGAAATTTCTCTTACGTCACAGACAATTGAGCGTTTTTATGCGCGCTTTCCAGGTAGGATCGCGGTGATGCACAGCAAGTTAACCCTGGGTGAGCAATATGATGAGTGGCGCCGTATAAATAGGGGTGAGTTTGATGTTGTAATAGGCGCGCGAAGCGCCATATTTGCACCGCAGCCTGATTTGGGTTTAATCATTATCGATGAAGAGCATGAATGGGCGTATAAGCAATCAGAAAAAACTCCCAAGTATCATGCCAGGAATGTGGCAATTAGGTTGGCTCAGCTTACAGGCGCGCTGGTACTCCTGGGTAGTGCAACACCAGATGTCGAAACTTACTATAGAAGCCAAAAAGGTGAATTCAGTGTGACAGAGCTAAAAGAACGGGTAACACCTGCAGGTATTTCGCCTTTGCCGGAGGTTAACATAATAAATCTCAGAGAGGAATATAAAGCAGGTATCCGAGGGCTTTTTAGCCGTATGCTAAGAGAGCAAATAGCCGCTACTCTGGATAAACAGCAACAGACAATTCTATTTATTAATAGAAGGGGATTGGCAACCCTGGTTGAATGCAGAAAGTGCGGTTATATTTTCGGCTGTAAACGTTGTGAGGTGGCTTTAACCTACCATTTAGCCAGCAACAGGCTTATTTGCCATCATTGTCGTAAAACATATGCTCCTATAAAAACATGTCCGAGGTGTCACAGTGATGATATTAAGTATTTTGGGATTGGGACTGAAACCGTGGAAAAGGAATGCAAGAAGTTATTCCCAAAGGCACGTATTCTCAGGTTTGATAGTGATGTAGCTACGGGAACAAAGGAATATGCAAATATTGTGAGTAGCTTTCGGTCACATCAGGCTGATATCTTAATCGGTACACAAATTGTGGCAAAGAGCTTGGATTTTCCGGGAGTCACTTTAGTGGGTGTAATAAATGCGGATATCGGTTTGAATCTTCCGGATTTCAGATCCAGCGAGCGAACTTTTCAATTGTTGTGCCAGGTTTCAGGAAGAGCCGGACGGGGTATAATGCCAGGCAGATCGATTATTCAGACATTTAATCCTGAACACTATGCCATTAAGTATGCAGCCGGGCATAATTATATTGGTTTTTACAACAATGAAATAAAGTACAGGCGCTATTTTGGATATCCACCGTTCAACCAGATGGTTCGTTTGGTATTTATGCATAGCAATATGGAGAAATGCCATGCAGAAGCAGAGAGAATGGCCAAAGTTATTATCGCCCTGAGAGAAAAGAAAGGTACGATCCAATTGAAGATCATTGGCCCATCTCCTGCTTTTCATGTGAGACTGCGAGGAAAATATCAGGCACAAATTATTCTATTAGGTTACGACATCCACGCGATTTTAAACGATATACCGTTTCCAGCAGGATGGGTTTTGGACGTTGACCCTGTGGGTGTGGTTTAATAATTTATTATGGCTGCATTGAAAATTCGCGTAAATCCGGATCCTGTCTTAAGGGGAAAAGCTAAACGCGTTACCAGTATTGACAGATCAGTACAGCGTCTGATTGATAATATGATAGAAACCTTACAGACAGCTTCCGGTGTGGGTTTAGCTGCTAACCAGGTAGGAATTCCTTTACGCATTATAGTAATTCAAGTTCCGGATGAAGATGCGCTTGTATTTATTAATCCCGAGATTGTGGAGAAAAAAGGAGAAAGGCTGGTAATGGAAGGTTGTCTCAGTATCCCCGGTTATCATGCTGAGATAAAGAGGGCTGAGTCCGTAAAAATAAAGGCAAAGAACAGGGAAGGAAAACTGATACGTAAAAAGGCGCAAGATCTACTGAGTCAGGCGTTAGAACATGAGATAGACCATTTAAACGGCGTTCTTTATATCGATTATCTTGACAGTGAGGATCAACTTTTAAAAGTTGATCCTGAAAAATAATCAGTCTGACTCACATGTTATCGATTAACCGGACCAGTCCATTTCAACTACAAATTTGCCGGTCCAGTTTTCCAAAGATGCCGGATAAAATCCCGGAGTATCTTTAATAATCTGAAATTCAACATTTTGTGTTTTTCCTGATCCTAATGTGACCTCTTGCTGGCTTTCTGCCATCCCTTTCACCCTCAAAATTAGAGTATGGGTTCCGGTTATCTCTCCAACGTTGGTAACCGATGCAGTAACGATTACCGGTTGTCCCTGTCTTACCCTTTCCGGCGCTACGGAGAAGTTGCTTGTGATAAAAGAAGGTGGAGCAAGAGGAATGACTGTAAAGAAACCGCCAAGACCGTCAACATCGGCATAATAATCACCTGCAACGTCTTTAATTACCGTAAAGCTGGCTGTTTGACTGGCGCCCTGCGGTAAAGTCATATCAGATATATTTTCGACGACTCCACCAAGTCTTAATACCACGCTATATTTACCGGTTTGCGCTCCGTTATTTGAGACTATTATACTGATGTTTACGGTTTCACCGACCTTAACTTTAGTGGGCGTAATGGTGAGATTACTGACCGAAAACTTTGGCATACCCATGGATGAATATGTGCCTGGTGCAGGTTGTTGCATACCTTGACCCATCGGAGGTTGCATCATAGGTGATGGGGGGGCTTGCATGCCTGGAGGCATGGGAGTTTGAGTCTGCTGCATGCCAAATGGCATACCGGGTGGTACGCCATACATTGGCGAAGGTTGCTGTGGTGGCTGCATACCGTGAGGCATTTGCTGTTGCGACGGCATTTGAGGTGTTCTCATAGGAGGTGGTTGCATACCTTGCGGCATGGGAGGTTGCATTCCGGGCTGCCCCTGGGGCTGAAATGGAGGCTGCATACCAGATTGTCCCTGGGGTTGAAATGGAAGGTGCATACCTGATTGTCCTTGAGGTTGGAATGGTGATTGCATACCTTGCTGACTTTGAGATAAGAATGGTTGTTGCATACCAGGCTGGCCTTGCTGTTGGAATGGTTGTTGCATACCCTGCATCATCTGGCCGGGCATATTTTGTTGCATTGCAGGAAAACCTTGAGTTTGCATACCGGTTTGCATATCTTCCGGCATACCCGGTCGCGGCATAGACATTGGAGTTTGCATATCCATACCTGCGGTTTTCCCGGGTTTTCCTTTCTGTTTTTGTTGCCCTTTCGCCGGAGCAAATTGGGATGCTCCTTTTTTCTTACGGGAAGGCATAATAACTAATAGCAGCGATAAAACAACTATTACTGCCAGTATTACGCCGATGATTGCCCACATTTCAGGCGGAAGAATATCCCCTAATCCTCCTTGCTTAACCGTGAATGAGCCTGTGAGATCGCCCACGGTGATATTATTTATTCCCAACTGATCAGCCACATAGGGGAAAGAAACATTCTGGCTACCGGATGGTTCCAATGACAATTGCTGTGTTGCAACTGCTTTGCCATTCACATTTAATACCAGCCCATAACTAATCTGGATTGGGCTATTATTGGTTGCTTTTACTTTGATCGATACCAAATCACCTTTATTGACATCGGATGTTGGCGTAAAAGGCACTCCCTTTGTTAAAACAAGTCCCTCAGGCCAATCGGTGACGTTATCAGCAGCTTCAAAATAAGAAGGTAAAAAACTATGCTCGCAGATTATTTGACTGCTATCCTGAGATAGCTGGGTAATTGGATTAAAGCTCACAGAATAAGCAAAACACGGATTAACAATTGCAGTAATGAGTAATAAAGCAATTGGCAAAACCAGAAGCAACCTTCTCATGAAAGCCTCCAATTAATATAGAACAACTAACTTATGTAATACTCTACTCTAAAATTATGTGTAAATCAATAGGCGCCGGGTTTTCCGGAATTTTTGCCGTTTTCTATTTCGTAGAGCTTGTCGTCATCCATGCCGAAATGGTGGGCTATTTCGTGCCTGACTACTCGGACTATCTCGTTTTTAATCTCTCTGGAAGATCGACAATGAGACTCTATAGGTTTCTGGAAAATCGTGATTTTATCTGGCAGTACAAGATTATAGCCCTGATCTCTTTTGGTAAGAGGTACACCTTCGTATAAACCCAGCAACTCATATTTATCGTGTAAGCGCAATTTCCGTAGCTGTGATTTGCTGGGCCAATCTTCTATTACGATATCGATATTGACCATTAATTCCTGAAATTCCACAGGTAGGCTTCCTACTGCCTTAATCACCAGATCTTCAAATACTTCTCTGAGCATATTAGTAGAGATACATTACGCTGTATTCTCGCGTATTATCATTATATGACTGT
>JAPLHI010000040.1 GCA_026389695.1 Chloroflexota bacterium | reverse complement strand
GACGACCTGTATCCAGTCAGGAGTTTGCACAGGTGCTGCATGGCTGTCGTCAGCTCGTGCCGTGAGGTGTTAGGTTAAGTCCTGCAACGAGCGCAACCCTCGTCGCTAGTTAATTTCTCTAGCGAGACTGCCCGTATAACGAGGAGGAAGGTGGGGATGACGTCAAGTCAGCATGGCCCTTACATCCTGGGCTACACACACGCTACAATGGGTGATACAGCAGGTTGCAATAGAGCGATCTGGAGCTAATCCTAAAAATCATCCTCAGTTCGGATTGTAGGCTGAAACTGCCTGCATGACGGTGGAGTTGCTAGTAACCGCAGGTCAGCACACTGCGGTGAATAAGTTCTCGGGCCTTGTACACACCGCCCGTCACGTCATGGAAGTCGGTAACACCTGAAGTCGATAGGCTAACCCGCAAGGGAAGCAGTTGCCGAAGGTGGGACCGGTGACTGGGACGAAGTCGTAACAAGGTAGCCGTACGGGAACGTGCGGCTGGATCACCTCCTTTCTAGGGAGCTCGATCTCCTAGGTCGTTCGATGGCAGAAATGCTATCGTGTTTTTGAAAACCATTTTTCTTCCTTCCACTATTCAGTTGTTAAGTTTTTTTATTTGTTAAAGGCATATCTACCCATTGACTTCAATGGTAAAATAAATCACATACAGGGAAGGGTGGAGTTCTTTAGGTCAACCGGTTCCTGTAAATCGAATTTATTAGCTCTGTGTCTTGAAGATGATATACGATTCATCAAAATTTGTGTTCAACCCGCCGCCGCTGGTTTCCAGAGCACATAAAATTTTAATCAAGCCCAACGCCAGCTATCCCTATCCCTATCCCTTCAGCACCAGCCGCGAGACCCTCAGCACTATTATTGAAAGGATCAAGCAAATAAGCGACGCCGATATTATCATCTTGGAAGGATCCGCCAAAGGCGATTCAATGTATCCTACTTATAAAGCCCTGGGGTATGATTTCGCCCGGGTACTTATGCTGGACGTAAAAGATTGTATCTGGGTGGAGATTGAAAACCCGCTGCCCCATCCCTTTGCCATAGCCACTTTCTGGGTCCCCAATGTAGTTCTTTCCTGCGACTTTCTCATCAGCGTTGCCCCCTTCCGCACCATCGGCCATAACGGTTTTTTAAGTATTAAAAACCTCTTGAGCCTTTTGCCGGTGAGCAAATATAGGAGGGGGTCTTCAGGCGGATGGGGTGCGCTCGATGAATTCGGATGGGACAAGGTTTTCGCCGACCTCTATTTCACACTGCCTTTTGATCTGGCCATCATCGACGGCAGGAAAAAATTCACCGGTACGGACGATACTTTCAAGGGTAAAACCGATAATCTGAATAAGATATTTGAAGGTGAGCCCTACGGGATTGACCGTGAGGCTTCCATGATGGCGAACCTTGACATGCAATACCTGGATGTTATCAGGACCGGCAAAATGGAACTGGAAAGTTAACCTGTCTAATACCTCACGTCGAAATTAGTGTATTGTCCCGTATATTCAGACCACCTGGTATCTATGGTTTCCACCATCGCATCCGGCGGGCCGGCTTTTAACTGATCCAGTATTTCTTCCAGTTTGGCCCTCTCTCCTTCCGCGTCCACCTCAACATCGCCTGACCTTGCCATATTTTTTACATATCCTTTAAGCGATAGCGATTTCGCCACACGGGCGGTAAATGCCCGGTAATATACACCCTGCACCCTGCCGTGAATTACAGCATGGAGATGGACAAGATCAGACATAACGCGAATAATATCCTGAATTGCCTGATATAAATTGATATAAAAAGGTTAGCCACAGCTAACCTGTAAGATGCTATTCAGGAAATTCTTCCTTTTTGCCCTTTTTCTTGATCACCTCCACTTCCGCCACAGGCTCAAAAATCGAAGCGGTTGTGGGCTTTTTAGCGTCCTTCTTCTGCTTTTTATGTTCTTTTTTTCCTTTATCTTTAGAACCCATATCAGCACTCCTTCTGCTTAATAAATTGTGCCATTTAAAGTGTAGCAAATGTTTTACGGGCTCGTAAAGGTCGTTAAGTACGAAAATATTGACTTTTAGCTATGGTTTGTATATACTTGCGATTCGTTGTTTCATTTTTAAACAACTTTGCTGGCTTCTTGCCCGAGTGGCGCAATGGCAGCGCAACCGACTTGTAATCGGTAGGTTAGCGGGTTCGACTCCCCTCTCGGGCTGAGGATCTTAAGGTCTTTGTGGAGAGGTGCCGGAGTGGACAATCGGAGCAGACTGTAAATCTGCCGCCTGAAGGCTACGAAGGTTCGAATCCTTCCCTCTCCACCATGAACTGAGTTTCTAATTTTGTAGATTGAAAAATTTATTGTATAATTTGTAGTCGCGTCTTCGTGATGTGATATATAATATTATGGCAATTTGCCCACATAGCTCAGTCGGTAGAGCACGTTCTTGGTAAGAACGGGGTCATCAGTTCGAATCTGATTGTGGGCTCAGAAAAGAAGGAGGTTTTTCTAGATGGCAAAGAAAATTTTTGTGCGCAAAAAGCCGCATGTGAATGTAGGCACCATAGGTCACGTGGATCATGGTAAAACAACGTTGACCGCCGCTATAACCTTGGTATTATCGAAGCAGGGAGTCGGCGATAACCAGTTCAGACCTTTCGATAGTATCGATAATGCTCCTGAAGAGAAAGCCAGAGGCGTTACCATTGCAATTGCTCATATCGAGTATGAGACAGCTAAAAGGCACTACGCCCACGTGGACTGCCCGGGCCACGCCGACTATATTAAGAATATGATCACCGGCGCAGCCCAGATGTACGGCGCCATACTGGTGGTCAGCGCTCCTGACGGCCCCATGCCCCAGACCAGGGAGCACATCCTGCTGGCCAGACAGGTGGAAGTGCCGGCCATGGTAGTTGCGTTGAACAAAGTTGATGCCATGGAAGATGAGGAACTGCTCGAGCTCGTGGAGATGGAGCTCAGAGACCTCCTGAAGAAGCAGCAGTTCCCCGGAGACAAAATACCTATCGTTCGTGTCAGCGCGCTAAAAGCACTGGAATGCGGCTGCGGCAAACCTGATTGCAAATGGTGCGGACCGATCCTGAAGCTGATGGAAGCTGTAGATGATTATATTCCTCTGCCCAAAAGGCCGATAGATAAACCATTCCTCATGCCGATTGAAGACGTATTCGGCATTAAAGGCAGGGGCACGGTTGTTACCGGCAGGATCGAACGCGGCGTTGTCAAGGTCAGCGACGAAGTCGAGATAGTCGGCATTAAAGAGACCAAAAAGACCGTTGTAACCGGCGTTGAGATGTTCCATAAACAGCTCGAAACAGGTGAAGCCGGCGACGCTGTGGGCTGCCTGATCAGGGGTGTGGAGCGTGAAGACGTAGAGAGGGGCCAGGTGCTGGCAAAGCCGGGTACTACTAAACCGCAGACACACTTTGAAGGTGAAGTTTATGTGTTGACCAAAGAAGAAGGCGGCAGGCATACACCTTTCTTTACCGGTTATAAACCGCAGTTCTATATCAGGACCCTCGATGTCACAGGGCAGGCTGAATTGCCTGAGGGTGTAGAAATGGTCATGCCCGGCGATAATATCAAAATGAATATCAAACTGATTTATCCTGTTGCTCTGGAACAGGGCATGCATTTCGCAATACGTGAAGGCGGCAAGACTGTAGCATCAGGCGTAATCACAAAGTTACTTGGATAAATAATGGCTAAAAAAGGTGATGCGCGCGGTGTAATTTATCTGGCATGTACCGAATGCCAGGAGAGGAATTACACCACAGAAAAAAACAAGAAGAATGACGCCCAGCGTCTGGAATTAAGGAAATTCTGCCCGCGATGCCGCGGTCAGAAGCTTCACCGGGAGACTAAATAAAAAGGTGGCTAATAAAGAGCAGACAAAGGTTTTACAGCCTAAAAACGATGTAAAGGTTACTCAGGAGAAAAAAAGTCAACCGGTAGTCGCTAAGCCAAAGAAGAGCCAGCCTCAAGCCGCTCAGCCTAAAAAGCGCCGTTTTACTTTTTTCAACGATATTATCGGCGAGCTCCGCAAAGTCGTATGGCCGACCCGGCAGGAAACCATACGCCTGACCCTGATCGTGCTGGGGATCTGCCTCATTATGGGAGCATTCCTGGGGGCCATGGACTATGGATTTTCTGAGCTCGTAGCTAAAGTATTACTAGGTGGGAAGTAGTGTGACTGAGAACGGCAGCGTAAAGTGGTATATCATCCACACTTACGTCGGGCATGAGGAGAAAGTTAAGAATAAATTGCTGCAGCGTGTGAAGTCCATGGACGCCGGCAATAAGATACTCGCGGTTGAAATACCTAAAGAAAATGAAATAGAGATACGGTCGGGACAGCGCCGCACCGTGGAAAAAAAGATGTTTCCCGGTTATTTGCTGATCCAGATGGCCATGGATCATGACAGCTGGAAGGTAGTGCGGGAAACACCGGGCGTAACCGGTTTTGTCGGTGACGGCAAAGAAGCTACCCCGCTGGAAGAAAAAGAGGCCAACAGGATACTCAGGCAGAAAGATGAGGGCGTAGCCCAGGTTAAAATTAGATTTAAAAAGGGTGAAAATGTACGTGTAGTCGACGGTCCGTTCACCGATTTCATCGGAACCGTTGACGAAATTAATTTAGGTAAAGGTAAGGTAAAAGCGTTATTGACACTGTTCGGCAGAGAGACTTCCGTAGAGCTGGACTTTCTGCAAGTGGAGAAACTGTAAATGGCAAAAAAAGTAAAAGCAATAATTAAATTACAAATTCAGGCTGGAAAAGCCAATCCCGCTCCGCCGGTTGGCCCGGCTTTAGGACAGCATGGCGTCAACATTATGGGATTCTGCAAAGATTACAACGATAGGACGAAATCATTTGAAGGCTCAATTATACCTGTGGAAATCACCATTTTTGAAGACAGGTCCTTCACGTTCATTACTAAAACACCTCCCGCCTCGGACCTTTTAAAGAAGGCCTTGAATGTTGAGAAGGGCAGCGGGACCACCGGCCAGCAATTTGTAGGCAAACTTTCCAAAACGAAGATTAATGAAATTGCCCGCGTTAAACAAAAAGATTTAAACGCACTGGATCTTGAAGGAGCAGCCCGCATCATCGAGGGTACTGCCCGCAGTATGGGCATTGAAGTGGAGTAAATCATATGGCAGGCAGAGGTAAGAAATACGAATCCGCAGTAAAACTGGTTGATAAGAACAAGGTTTATGGACCCGAGGAGGCAGTTGCCATCGCCAAGAAGGCGGCTTACGCCAATTTCGATGAGACAGTGGAACTGCATCTGAAAATGGGCGTTGATCCGCGCGCCGCAGACCAGCAGGTAAGGGGAACCGCTCTGCTACCCAATGGCCTGGGAAAACAGGTCAGGGTGGTTGTCTTTGCCCAGGGTGAAGGCGCCAGGTTTGCCACTGAAGCCAATGCAGATTTTGTCGGAGCGGACGACCTGGTGAAAAAAATTGAGGAAGGCTGGACAGATTTTGATGTCAGCATTGCTACGCCTGATATGATGGGCAAGGTCGGCAAACTTGGGAAAATACTGGGGAGGAAAGGCTTAATGCCCAATCCCAAGGCGGGCACGGTGGTTCCGGCCGCCGATTTACCGCGCGCAATAAACGAGGTTCGTAAAGGCCGCGTGGAGTTCCGCCTTGATAGAACGGCTATTATTCATGTCCCCATAGGGAAAAAGAGTTTTGACGAGCAGAAACTGGTTGAAAACCTCATGTCCATTATTGAGGCCATAGTGCGGGCTAAACCCGCCGGGGCCAAAGGACAGTATATAAAGACAGCGACGATTACGACTACCATGGGCCCCGGCCTGAGATTGGATATCAAGTCCATCATGGATACGGCTCTCGGCGCTTAAAAATTAATATTTGGCATTTTGTGCCGTTGATAGCAGGCGCCACTGGCTTAATTAATTGCCTGCCGAGGTAAGTTCAGAAGCTGCTGTAAAGCAGTCAATTGATGTATCCTCGTGCAACGGCGCGGGGATTATTTTTTTGGAGTGTTAACATGATACGAGAAAAAAAAGAAGAGCTGATTAAAGAGCTTGCCGACAACCTCGGTAAATGTGAAGTGGCAATCGCCACGGATTACAGGGGTATAACGGCCAAGGAAATGGTACTGCTGCGCAGGCATCTTCACGATCAGGGGGTAGAATACAAAGTTATTAAGAATACCCTGGCGCGTTTCGCGGCGGAGAAAGCGGGCAAAAAAGGACTTGATGAGTTTTTTACAGGTCCGCTGGCCCTGGCAATCAGCTATGACGATGCTGTCAAGCCGGCCAAAATTCTCACCGACCATATTCGCGCTGCCGGTTCGGTACTTAAGATAAAAGGCGGTGTCATGGGGGATAAGATTCTCACCCCGGCGGATATTGCCAACCTGGCTGCCACACCGTCAAGAGAAGTGCTTATCGCGCAGTTGGTCGGCAGGCTGAAAGCCCCGATTTACTCATTGCACTTCGTACTCAGCTCTCCGCTTCGCGTCCTTGTAGGGGTGTTGCAGGCGCGGGCCAAACAGTTGGAAGGAGGCTGAAATTAGCGAAATTATCAAGAGCGGTTATTTAATAATTTTATTCAAGAAAATATTTATAACAGGGGGATACAAATGACAAAAGAAGAGATCGTAGCATTAATCAAAGGTATGACGGTTATGGAGCTTTCCGACCTGGTCAAAGCTCTGGAAACTGAATTTGGCGTAAGCGCAGCCGTACCCATGGCGATGGCAGCCGGCACTGCTACAGGAACAGGTGGCGCTGCTGCCGCTGTTGAGGAGCAGACAGAATTTACAGTAATCTTGAAAGAAATTGGTGAAAACAAGATCGCGGTAATTAAAGCTGTCCGTGAGGTTACTACTCTTGGTTTGAAAGAGGCCAAGGATCTTGTCGAGGGCGCTCCCAAGCCGGTAAAAGAGGGCGCAAATAAGGACGAAGCTGCCACCATCAAGAAGAAGCTGGAAGAAGCCGGCGCCAAAGTTGAAGTTAAATAAATAGCAGTCAAGCTTAATTTATAGCTCACCGGAATTTACTTTGCTTAATGTATGGTATGCCGGTGGGCTATATTTTTTATAATATAAGGCAGGCATACAGTAATAAAATGTAAGGAGTACGGCATGTCTGAAGAATTCGGTAGTAAGCTGGTGGCCAGAGTTGTCTCCCAGAAGGGAACCTGCTCAGCGGGGCATAAGGTGGGCGATGAATTCATGATCTCCAACACTACACGTGAAGGTATGTGCGCCTGGGCTTATTATGCTTTGTTTCCCTTTGCCTCGGCATTGATGTACGGAGGCAAATTCCCCTGGGAAAGCGATCCCAACAGGTGTACCGTGGCCTGCCCTGATCCGGCTAATCCCGTTGTGTTCGAATTAATCCGCAAAGTGTGACCTGGGTCTCTTGTTATTTCAGGGAGCCAAACTTACAATTTAATTGAGTAAATTATTTTGGGGAGGTGAGATTGTAAAAGAGAAGCAGGGATTTTACTTGTTGTTTCCTATACAGGTTCATTATTTCAACCATTTAAAGTATTAATGAAGGGAGGTAAGACTTGGTATGTATGTAGCATATGCGGATAAACTACTTAATTTCACAGAACAGAACGCCCAGGAAATTGCCAAACAGTGGTATAAATCTTTAATATCCAACCCGAGGACCAAATCTTACCGCAAAGTGAGAGAGTTCAAACTTGTTAGCCAGGGTGAGGCTTTCTATAGAAATTTAAAGAAACTTTATTTTGATCAAAAAGCTTACGATATTGCCTCTGCCTTCTTCGCAAAATTTGCTGAAGACCAGTATTACGAGAATATACCTCTGGAAGAGGCAATTTACGCCTTGATTATGCTGAGAAGACATATGTGGCTTTATGCTGAATTCCAGGTGCTGTTTACATCTGCGCTTGACCAATATCAGGCATCGGATAGTATCAACAGGACGGTTCTTTTAACCGACTATGCCACCTATACAATTATTAAAAGGTATAAGGAGCTGGCCAAATAGCGGTCATAACCGTTAGCTGATCATGGAGAATTCTTACAATTGAACCAGGGCTGATCGGTGTGCTCCGGTTCAATTATTTCTATTACCGGTTTGTGTTCCTCTGCCGGTACTGCAGAGCTTCCGCGAGGTGATTGGTCTTAATAATCTCCGAATTATCCAGGTCGGCAATTGTGCGGGCCAGCTTGATGGTCCTGTGAAAAGCGCGGGCGGTGAAGTGAAGCTGTTTCATAGCTGTTTTAAGCAGGTTCAGCGCTGTCGGTTCTAACTTGCAAAATTCTTTAATTTCCACGGTCGACATATCGGCATTGCTGGTCAATTTGGTGCCATTGAATCTTTCAGTCTGTAATTGCCTGGCGGCCTGTACTCTTTTTCTTACCGTATCCGAGTTTTCCGCGAGCCGTTCATCCATGAGTTTTTCATAGTCGATGCGGGGGACGTCGATAAAAATATCGATCCTGTCCAGTAAACCAGCATGAAGTTGGCCGGAAAGGTCAGGCTGCCTTCGGCGCGGCTGATGGTTATTACTTTATCCTCAAGCGGCTGTCGCAGGGATTCCAGCGCCAGGTGATTGAACTCGGGGAACTCGTCCAGAAAGAGTACGCCGCGGTGCGACAGGCTGATTTCACCGGGATGAGGTAATCGTCCGCCGCCTACAAGGCCAGCGTGCGAAGTTGTGTAATGGGGTGAGCGGAAAGGCCGTTGTGTGATCAAAGGGGTATCTCTGGATATCAGTCCGCTGATGCTGTAGATCTTGGTTACTTCAATGGCTTCGGATAACGTCAGAACCGGTAAAACCGTAGCTATGGCGCGTGCCAGCATGGTCTTCCCACTGCCGGGAGGGCCTTCCATCAGCACGTTATGTCCCCCTGCGGCGGCCACTTCCAGCGCCCTTTTGGCGTGTTCCTGCCCCTTAATATCCGATATATCGATGGGTGGCCTTTCCAGGCTCTCTGTTTGCCAGGAAAGATTTGTGGCGTATTGAGTGATATCCGCCTCACCTCTAAAGTGGCTTACAAGCTGGCTGAGCGAGATAACCGGAAAAACCTGGATATCTTCCATCAGCGCTGCTTCTTTAGCGTCCTCCACGGGAACAGAGAATGTTTTGATGCCGGCCTCCTTCGCCATCGCTACCATGGGGAGAATTCCGTGAAGATGTCGCACACTGCCGTCGAGTGATAGTTCACCTAAAAAGAGGGTCTCGGTTGGATCGGCAATAACCTGGCCTGAGCTGAGCAGAATTCCAATGGCAATGGGAAGATCGTAAGCCGGGCCTGCTTTTTTTATGTCGGCCGGCGCAAGGTTTACCGTGATTCTGCGCATAGGGAAGATGCATCCTGAATTTCTGATGGCGGAGCGCACCCTGTCTCTTGATTCTTTTACCGCCGTGTCGGGAAGTCCCACAATTAAGGTTGTTGGTAATCCCGGGGAGATATCAACCTCCACTTCTACCATCAGGGCATCCAAACCTACCATGGCCGCCGTCTTTATTTTGGCTAACATGTGTTTTTACTTTAAGAGGTAATTATTTTTGCGATTATAGCAGATATAAGGGGTCGATTCATATACGGAAGTAAATATCTTAACTTACACTTTTCAAGGCTTTGGCCAGCCCGGGAACAGTATCATATTTAGATAGATCCTTGGGCTTGATCCATTTGGATTCGGTGTGTTCCCAGTCGGTCCTGATTTTTTCCGGATCGATAACATGGAAAAGGAAGGGATGTACTATCCATTTCCTGTTCAGCGATTTATCAAGAACTTCTAAAGGATCACCCTGTTTAACCAGCTTTACATTGTTTTTAAATAAGCCTGTCTCCTCTCTGATTTCCGTATAGGCCTGATCGACGTCATCCGTCTCAATATAGCCGCTCACGCCCGCCCAGGCCCTTTTATATGTGCCTACCTTGCCACTGCGCCTGAGAATCAAAATCATATTTTTATGCTCCAGAAAGCAGGTGACCACGTGCTTTTCCTCTAAAGGTTTAGCCTCAATGATGTCGAGGCGATGCTGTAAATGCTCTTTAAGCAACCGCAAAACTTTATCGGTGGCTTTTTGTTTGATTTCCTCCCTGTTGCCGGAAAATATATGTTTATGGCTGGTGAGGGTGTTCTCCGCACTTAAGCCCAGGTAGAACATGCCCACGGGTTTCTGGGGAGTCGCGCCGCCCGGTCCGGCGATGCCGGTAGTTGACACGCAGATATCAACTTTTAGAAGTTTACGTCCACCCAGCGCCATTTCCTCGGCTGTTTCATGGCTGACTGCCCCGAATAATATCAGGATCTCCTCCTTCACACCGACCATATTTTCCTTGATGTCGTTACTGTAGGAAACAACCGAGCCCTTAAAATAATCGGAGCTGCCGGCGATGTTTGTAATTCTGTCGGACACCCTGCCGCCCGTGGCGGATTCGACTGTGGCGATGGTGAGAAATTTTCCGGTCTTGCTCTGATAATTCCTGATTAATTTGGCGATATCCTTTTCGAGTTTTCCCACGGTACCCCTCCGGCAAAATGATCGATTCGACCGGCATTGTAACAGAATTATTATGGTTTTAGTAGAAGTGAAGCTTATTGCTATAATTATGCCCGTGAGTCAACTCAAAGATACCATTACCTTTCTGGGAACAGGTGGCGCCAGGTTTACCATTGCCAAACAGTTGCTGGCTTCAGGAGGAGCATGGATGAACCTGGGGGGAATTCAGATACTGATGGATCCGGGACCAGGCTCGCTGGTTTACGCTATTAAACATAGCTGTGATCCAACCAGGCTGAATGCCATAATTTTATCTCACAAGCACCTGGATCATTCTGTGGATATAAATGTGATGATCGAAGCTATGACGGAGGGCGGGTGGAAGAAACGCGGCAGTGTCTTCGCTCCTTCCGATGCTTTCAATAACGGCGCGGTGATCTTACCCTATCTGCAGGGGTTTCCACAGAGCGTCGAAATTTTG
>JAPLHI010000185.1 GCA_026389695.1 Chloroflexota bacterium | reverse complement strand
CAAAGACGAGTTCAAATAATCCGGCTTGCTATCAGGTTTTAGCAGCGTCCTTGTCCATCTGCTCCAGAATTAATTCGGCTGTCATCCTTGCTATCTCGCCTGCCAGAGTGGAACACGTTTCAGGTAAGCCCGCTTTTACTGCAGCCTCCCATTCCCCCGGCTCAAGCAGGTTGAAAAATTTTCCATAAAATTTCGTCTGCAGGTCATGACAGCGGCAGGTACCGTATTTCTCCTTAAACCTGGCGTGCAGTTGTCTGGAAATCGAGAGGGCTTTCATTATCTTGCCACGCCTGTGGAACTCCTCCTTCTGCCTTCCAAACAGGTAGCTTATGGCCATGACACCACCCGAAAGCGCGCCGCAGTGGCCATCTCCTGTCAAACCCACACCGTCAGCAAACCCGGTGGCAGAACGGAAAACATCGTTGTTCTCAATTCCCAGGGCATCGAAAACTCCTGCTATAACACACTGCGCACAATCTCCGTATTCAAGCTCATACTTTTTGGCCTGCTCGAAAGCCTTATCCATTATCTCCTTCTTCGGCTTATCCACAATTTAACCTCCTTGGCCGTGATGCTATGAGTGTAAACTATTTAAAGAGCGGGGGGCAACATTTTTTACACAAATTTTACATTTTCCCAAAATTATGACAACAATGCTTAGCTATAATGAAATTAACTGATCGGTTATCAGGCCTTTCAGCAATACGTTTCGTCACAAAAGGAGGACAAAATATGTGGAGAATCATGAAATTCGTGCTGCCGGCGTTGCTGGTAACTGCGATACTGGTAGCGGGATTGGCCGCGGTTGCGTACGCCGATACAGGCCAGAACGGTGTCAAACCCCAGATTGGCGGCAAGCTGCTGGACAGGGTCGCACAAATACTTAATATCGATAAGCAGAAGCTGACAGATGCCTTCAAGCAAGCCGGAACAGAAATACGCCAGCAGACAATGGACGACAGGTTCAGCAAGTGGGTTGCCGCGGGCAAGATCACGCAGGATCAGGCCGATCAATACAAAGCATGGCTGGCTTCCAGGCCCGGCGCAGCCCTGGTAGGACCTAAGGTAGCGGACAAGCTGCTCCAGAATGGCAAGATCACACAGGCACAATATGACGCATTCAAGGCCTGGTGGGACAAAAAGCCCAATATCGAGCTGCCCAAACCTGAGAAACCGTTAAATGTTCCATTGCGCCAAGCGCCCGGGAATGTCAACTGATCGATAAAGAACCTTCGCTACAGAACCGGGGAACGAAATGAAGAAGAGGAGGGAATTAATTCCCTTCTCCTCTTTTTATTGTAATTAAGAAGTATATACTTATTGAAATTCGACTGCATTAATATTCATAGCTGCCGTTCCTATAGCCACATTCTATTGACAACAGTTGCTTCCAATGATAAATTACAACTCGCTTATTGTATTGACTGGTCGTTCAAAACAATTGATACATTTCTACTTTCATTAACTGCTGTATTAGGTAGAAAAGAGCGGGAGGTGACACGGGACAAAAATTTAATTTTCTGGTTAATACATACGATTGAAATTCATAACTTTTTCAAGGAGGTTGCAGATGCACAGGTTCACCAAAGTATTCGCAGTATTAATTCTTTCCTTGCTGTTAGCACTAAGTATCATTGCCATTGCCTGCACACCGGCATCACCCGCCAATAAAGAAGCGCCCTCACCTGCAGCAAGCAGTACGCCCGCAGGAGCGGTATCGCTGCCACCGACCCCACCCGGCATGATCAACACCGCAATGGGGCCCATCTCCCCCGACCAGCTTGGCGTAACCCTGGTTCACGAGCATTTCTGCTTTGCCTATCCAGGCTGGTTTGCCGACGCCACCATAGCGCCCTATAACAGGGAAGCTGCCTTACAGACCGGCCTCAAGGTTTGCGAAACTCTTAAGTCGATCGGCGTCAAGACCGTTATTGATCCCACTCCCAATGATACTGGCGGCCGCGATCCCCTACTGTACAAAGAGCTTTCCAAGAGGACCGGCATTAATATTATCTGCACATCCGGTCTTTATACGGAGAAAGAAGGTTCGCCTGCTTACTGGGAAACCAGGTTACCTTTTGGAACTGATATCTCCAAGATGATATCTGATATGTTTATCAAAGAGATCACAGAGGGCATAGGGACAACCGGTGT
>JAPLHI010000147.1 GCA_026389695.1 Chloroflexota bacterium | reverse complement strand
GGCTGTCAAATTGGTTATCGTGCGGGAAGGTACGTTATAGACTATGCAGGGCAGCTTCGTTGATTTTGCAATAGCCTTGAAATGCTCATATAGACCTTGCTGGTTCGGCTTATTGTAATAGGGAACTGTGAGCAGACAGCCATCAACACCTGTTTTCTCGGCCTCCCTGGTCAGCTCTACACTTTCAGCAGTATTATAGTTTCCGGTGCCACCTATTATGGTAGCCTTCTCACTTACATTTGATTTTATCTCCGCAAACAGGCGCAGCTTCTCTTCTTTGGTTAGAGTTGGGCTCTCACCCGTGGTGCCGCATACAACCAGACCGTCACTACCCGATTTCAGCAGTGCTTTTGCCAGTTTTTTTGCCTGTGCATAATCCACTTTCCCCTTATCATCAAAAGGGGTGACCATGGCTGTTAATAAACGCCCGAAGTTCTTCATTGGCTTCCTCCCTCCGCTTATTTGTTAGAGTTGTTCTGTTTAACCCAGTTGCGTTTAATTGCTTCCTCGGCTATCTGAATGGCGTTGAGCGCCGCGCCTTTTCGTATATTGTCTGACACAACCCACATTACCAGGCCATTAAGATATGAGGCATCCGAACGTATGCGGCCGACGTAAACCTCGTCGGTACCCGAAGCAAGCCACGGCTGCGGATAGAGGCTGACATTAGGATCATCAAGCACCTTAATGCCGGGGGACTTGCTCAGGATGCTCCGCGCTTCTTCCGGTGACATATACTCAGTAAATTCAATATGAATCGCTTCACTGTGCGCTATGAAAACAGGTACGCGTACACAAGTTGCTGAGACAGCAAGGTTTTCAGCATGCATTATTCTACGCGTCTCCTCTACCATCTTCCATTCTTCCTTGGTATAGCCGCTCTCCAAGAATACGTCAATCTCGGGTAACAGGTTAAAGGCAATTTGGTGAGCATATACGTGCGGCACCACGTTACCACCCTCCAGCACAATCTTGGACTGCTTGGTCAATTCTTCCACAGCTGCCAGACCTGTCCCGGAAACTGATTGGTAAGTAGCAACGGTGACACGTTTGATCGGATTAACCTTGTGCAAGGGGAAGAGCGCCACAACCATCTGGATAGTGGAGCAATTAGGATTGGCTATGATACCTTTGTGCTTTTTAATATCATCCGCATTAATCTCAGGGACCACCAGAGGCACCCGTGGATCCATCCTCCAGGCTGCGCTGTTATCAATAACCAATGCGCCGGATTTTGCTGCGATGGGCGCAAAATGCTTACTGATCTCCGATCCTGCTGAAAACAGGGCAATATCAATATTATCAAAGGAATCGCTGGCAGTTTCTTTGACTACAATATCCTGGTGGCCGACGAAAACCTTCTTCCCGGCAGACCTATCCGATGCATACAAATGAATCGAGGACATGGGGAACTTTCTTTGCAGAAGTATTTTTATAAACTCCTGACCGACCATACCTGTAGCGCCGACAACTGCTACGTTGTATCCATTGTTCATTTCAGTCTCCTAAATTTAGAAGTGTATCGAGTCCGTAAACCAGACCTTGTCTTTTGACAACCTCTTTAATAGCCAGGATAACACCGGGCATAAAGCTTTCTCTGCTGATAGTGTCATGCCTGAGACTTAACGTCTGTCCCAGAGCGCCGAAAATCACCTCCTGGCTTGCCACCAGGCCGGGAAGCCTGACACTATGTATCGAGATACCTTCCGTTTGTCCGCCACGTGTCCCCTTCAAGGTTTCCTTCTCCGTCGGTGGACATATAAAAGGCCTCTCTTTACCCTTTAACATTGCCCTGGCTGTTGCAAGGGCCGTTCCTGAAGGTGCATCCAATTTCTTATCGTGGTGCAGCTCGATTATCTCAGCATTATCAAAGTATTTTGACGCTATTTTCGCAAGGTACATAAGTACAATCGCGCCAATAGCAAAGTTGGCAGCCACTACAGCACCTTTACTATTTACTTTTGCCAGCTCATCAATCTCTTTTAAATCAGCATCGCTAAGTCCGGTTGTGCCTACAACGATATGGATCCCGTTTTTCAAGGCTAATTTTGCGGATGCCACGGCTGCTTCGGCCACAGAGAAATCAACAAGAACATCAGGGCGGCAGCTTTCAATAAGTGAATCTATATCTGGATAAAGGGGGACTGCCTTATTATTTGCAGGCGTGACCAGATGGTCCCGGGTTGCCTTTATGTCGGCGCCACCTATCAGTTCCAGGCCAGCCTCAACTGCCACTGCATTTGCCGCCTGCTGGCCCATTCTGCCTAAGACTCCATTTACGATGACCTTAATCTGAGACATGCCGTTATCCTCACCAGCTTGTACTATGCCAAACCCGCTCTATTTAGATTTGAAGGGCTGCCTTCTCTCGTCCCTGCGCTCTCTTGAAGGCATACCCGGCCTTCCGGTATGAGGCGGCTGCTGCTGTTTGTAGTAATGTGGCCTATCGGCTCCTTCAGGCTGCGAATTTTCGGATTTTGATTGCTCACCGAATACTGCTTTACGCGACAGATTAATCCTGCCAAGGCGGTCGATCTCCGTAACCTTAACCATTATCTCGTCACCGATTTTAACCACATCCTCAACTTTAGCCACGTGATGGTCGGCAAGCTCGCTGATATGCACCAAGCCTTCCTTGCCTGGAAGGACCTCAACAAATGCTCCAAAATTTTGAATTCTGGTTACTTTACCGGTATAAATGGCGCCAACTTCAACGTCCTGTGTCAGGCCTTCAACCCTGCGTATGGCAGCCTGTGCGGATTCTTCGCTCGGAGAACCTATAACCACAGTACCATCGTTTGACACCTCAATAGTCGCCTTAGTCTCCTCAATTATGGCCTTTATATTCTTCCCACCCGGTCCAATCAGTGCACCTATCTTGGATGGGTCAATGGTTATACGGTACATCCTGGGTGCATATTTGCTCAAGTTGGGGCGTACTTCTGAAATAGCCTCTTTCAGCTTCTCAAGCAGTACCCAGTGGGCTTCCCTTGCTTGCATAGTTGCCTTTGAAAGTATCTCGTACCTGACGCCCTGAA
>JAPLHI010000138.1 GCA_026389695.1 Chloroflexota bacterium | reverse complement strand
CGGGATTCGAGAGCTTCGTCCTGAAAGCGGAAACGGGTGGCGATAAGCTTGGGTCCGAAGACCTGATAGCCGCGCGGCCGCCAGCGTCCGTTGACCTTATCGGCGCGCAGGACCGGGAAGCCCGGGCGGTAGCCGTTATTGAGTATCTTAACCATGTCTGTCCAGGACGAGGACTCCTTGAAGTCGGCTTCGTCCAGGATAAGAGTGCCGCGGTACTGATCGAGAATGCGGAAGATGGGGGAAGGCGTTGCTGCACCGGAAGCGAAGATGGGACGGAAGCAGATAGAGCCTACGACCTCCAGAAAACGGGTCTTGCCGGTGCCCCAGTCGCCGATCACGCGCAGATAGGGAAGCGATGGCGCAAACTCGTAAACCCAGGATAAAAGGACGTAAAGGGCTGAGATGGCCTCGTATGATGAGGGAAGCTCCATGTATTTATGGATGTAGGCCCTGACCTGCTGGAGCAGGTCGTGAGGCTGGCAGTAGCGGGCGGATTCGCGGGCAAAATGCACCACGCTGCCAGCCAGGGTATCGGTAACCGGCATATAAACAAAATGAGGCGCACGATGACGCGAAGAAGTGGTGAAAGCGCCCTTATAGTGGAATGAATATTTATTTGACTTTCGAAGGCAGTGCTACGACGGCACTTCCGGAAGTCGTTTTTTCTTTGTTGCCATTCTCCACCCAGATTTCACATTCAACCAGGCATTCTTCTCCTTCTAGATATTTCCTGGTCACATTACCCTTACACCACCAGGTATCACCATCAAGCGGCTCATCAAAGGTCTTCATCTTGCGTGGATAGTCCATACCGCGATAGCGGCAGGATAGTTTTTTCAACCTTCCCTTTTCACCAATCCAGTCAGTCATCAAATTGACCAGCCAGGCTCGCTTGAGCAGACCATGAACAATGGGACGACCTACACCCAGGTTCCTGGCGAAATCGTCTTCATAATGCAGAGGGTTAAAGTCACCCGACGCGCCTGCATATTGTACGAGCATCCTGGTAGTAGCTATTTTTTTAAGCGCAGTAACTTCACTGCCGATTTCCACATCTTCATAGTAAAGCTGTTTAGCCATCGCCCCTCCCAAAAAAAATAATCCCGGTTAAAACTAAAAATTTAAAAACGTGTTGCGCGTGATCAATACAACAACTTCCCTTTGATTGATGTAGGAGGTCTCAATGGTAGTCACCATGGTGGGCCCCATCTTTGTTTCGCGTCCCTCTATACTGGCAAGCCTGGTCACTGCAATCAGAACATCACCTGCGCCTATGGGAACCAGGAAATCATACTCAACTCCTCCATCAAGCAGACCCGCCGGCGCTCCTGCTTTCCCAAGTTTTTCAAAGAGCTTGAACATATCGAATCCACTTGCTACAGGCCATCCGGTGAATCCAGGCGGGGCCATAACACGCCCCCACTCGCTTCCAGCAGCATATTCGACATCGTTGTACAGTGGGTTTGAATCTCCTACTGCCTGCGCGTATCGTTGAATTGCCCCTTCTTCAACTTTAAAGACAATAGGCTCTTCTTTTTGTCCGATTAATTGCTTCAAGCTATCGGTAACAACAAACGCTGCCATAGTACAGCCTCCTGCATAATTGTCCTATTTACCTACGATGCATACACTCACAATGTTCATCGAAGGGAATCCGCCCATGTTATGAGTAAGGCCTATCCTGGGATCCTTAAGCTGCCGTTTATCAGCTTTGCCCTGCAATTGTTTATACATCTCATACATCATCCTCAGTCCGCTGGCGCCGATGGGGTGGCCGAAACATTTTAATCCGCCGTCCGGCTGGATGGGCTGAGCGCCATCAAGGTTGAAACGTCCTGCGTCGATATCTTCCTTTACCTTGCCCCTGGGACTGAATTGCAGGTCTTCCATGGTGACGGCTTCGGTAATTGAGAAACAATCATGCACCTCGGCCATGCTGACTTCCTCACGCGGATTCTTGATTCCGGCCTCTTTATATGCCGCAATGCCGGCCCGGTAAGCCGGCTCGACATGAGCGCCATCCCATTTTGTATACATCATTTCTTCACCGGAGGATACCGCTATCTGTAACGATTTGACATATATGGGGTCAGGCCTGAATTTCTTGGCCATATCCGCTCTGCAGACGATGGCTGCAGCCGCTCCGTCGCTGACACCGCAGCAATCAAAAAGGCCCAAAGGCCAGGCTATTATGGGAGCATTGATAATCTGCTCGACGGTTACTTCCTTACGCAAGTGTGCTTTGGGACTGAGGACTCCGTTTTTGTGGCTTTTAGCGGAAACTTTGGCCAGCATCATCTTGCCGTCCTGCGGGTTGAGATTATATTTGGAAAAATATTTGGTGGCCATCATGGCAAACCCGCCCGGAGCGGTCAGGTTAGAGCTAATCAGGGGCATTTTGTATCCAAAGCCGCCGCCTAAAGGCAAACCGCCATAACCTGTATCCTTTAATTTTTCCATGCCGAGAGCCAGGCAGATGTCATAGGCGCCTGAAGCTACAGCATAAACCGCGCCCCGTAATGCTTCCGATCCTGTAGCGCAGAAATTTTCCACCCTGGTTATCGGTATGAAAGGCAGCTTCAGGGTGAGACCAAGCGTGGTAGCGCCGCGACCGACACTGATATCAGGCATATGCACACCCCACCACGCTGCCTGTATGTCTTTCTTGTCTATGCCGGCATCAGCCAGACATTCCATAAAGGATTCCACGATGAGGTCCTGGGGACCGGCATCGAATCTTTCGCCGAACTTGGTGCAGCCCATTCCTATTATTGCTACTTTATCTTTAATTCCTTCTGCCATTTAAATTTCCTCCTTGTTTTTCCCTTCTAAATCATGAAACGATGGGCATGGCCTTCCAGCCATAATTTACGGCAGCGCGTTTTTCGTCAGAGTATTTGATCCTGAAACTCATCTCAACGGGCATACCTACCTTTAAGGTATTTGGATCACAGTCAGTGAAATCAACCAGCGACCTGCCGCCACCCTCATAGTCAATAAAACCGTAAGATGCAGGCGGATCTATGCACGCAGCCAGAAAATCACTGGTATACGTAAATATTATTCCTTTTTTATCTGCAAACCTGTAGGGTTCCATCTGGTCGACAGCCCCGCAGTCAGGATTGGGGCAAATCCTCTTCAGCGGGTAGCTGGGCGTTCCGCATTGCTTACATTTCGCGCCGACCATTCCATACAGCTCCCGGTTGTCCCTGGATATAATTGAGAATGAAGTGAAAACCATCTCTTCACCGCGGATTCCTACCTCGGCAGGTATCTGCTTTCTGAATGCCAGGTACTTATCGTAGCTTCCCAGTTGTGCTTTATTGGCAAGGTTCTGTTTAACTCCCCTCTTATCTTTCATCTTTGCAATATTCTCTGTAACAGTAAGATAGAATGAGTCGCATCCCTGGCCAAAGCTGACAACCATTATTTTATCGCCGGGTTTTGCTTCTTCCAGAGCGGCTACCAGCATCATCAACGGCTGTGCCACACCGGTATCGCCAACATTGTTAAGCAGCGGATCCTGAACCTGCTCGGGTGCCAATCCCAGCGTCTTACCCAATGTCGAGTGAGCAGCAGAAAAAGCGCAGGCATAAATTACCTTGGAGAATTCTTTAATATTCAAGTTATATTTTTTTACCAGTCCGGCTACAGCTTCAGGAATAAATTTCATATAACCGGCATCGCGGATAAATCTTTCTTCCCACATATGTTCGAGCCGTTCGCCCGCCAGGCGCCGCCGGTCCGCGAAATCATGCGAAGTTGAATACGATCCTTCGATACTTGCAATAATATCTTCCTTACCCAGTAAAAATGCTGCCGCACCGTCACCGTATGTATAATCACCATTGCTGCCGACCTTGCTGACACGGCAATCCGAGGCACAGACCAGACAACTTTCCAGCGAGCCCGCAGCTATAGCATCGCCGGCTGCCAGCATCGCTGCCGTGCCGGACTTGGTTGAGTCGGAAAAGTCCGCGGTCCTGACATTGGTATTAAGATCCAGAGCCGCCGAAATAATGCCGGCATTCTGCCTTAAGGAATAAGTGGGCGTAGTGGTAGCAAAGTATAAGCCGTCAACCTTGCCGCTCTTCTCGCCTTTAAGACAATCGAGAGCAGCAGCCACTGCCATGGTTATGCTGTCTTCGTCCCAGTTTGCCACCGCTTTTTCACCCCTGAGCGGGGCAAATCCGAGGAATAAGAGCGCTAACTGCATGATATTTCTGTCTAACCTGAACCTGGGGATATGCGCCCCGTATGATTTAATACCAACCATTTCTCCTCCTTAATCTACATTCATTGGAAATGTCATGAGCTGTCTGTTAATGTGTGATTTTACCTCAACTCTAATCTGGCTACAATAACGTATACGTTTTTATTTTATAGCTAAAACACGTTTCACATAAAAAATTATATGCGTAATTTCTATCTTAATTGACCAAACAATTAAAGTCCCAGCCCGGAAGCGATTTTCTCGAGATGTAAGTTAGTATCGCCTAAAATAAACTCCGCCGCTTTCACACGTCTGAAATAACAGCCTAAGTCATGATCTATAGTAAAGCCGATGGCGCCGTGTATTTTGATGCTGTCTATGCAAGCCCGCTGATAAACCTCATTTGCCTTTGCCTTGGCAATTGAAACCTGAACATCAGCTTTAGCCCCTGTTGAAAGAAGCCACGCCGCGTGATAAACAAGGTACTGCAGCCCTTCCACATCCGTGAGCATATCAACGAGTTTGTGTTGAATCACCATGAATGAACCGATAGGTTTATCAAACTGAATTCTCTCTTTGGCATAAACATTGGTCATTTCCAGAACTGCCTGGCAGGCACCCGCTACTTCAGCACATTTAAGAACGGCAGCCCGCTGCATAATAAAGTCGACCACCTTCCGGCCGTTGTTAATCTTACCCAAAACATCACGTTTGCTGACTTTGACATTTTTGAACCTGACTCTGCACTGTCCATCTCCGGCTATAGTGGGAATTATCTCCGTTTTCACGCCACGGCTTTTGGCTTTGACAACAAATACCGATAAACCTCCGTTCGAGGTTTTACCTTCACCTGTATTGCATACAACCAGGAAATAATCGGCAACATGGGCATGGGGCACAAACATCTTCTCCCCATTGATAATAAAATCTTCCCCGTTATAATTTGCTACGCAATTGAGATCAGACGATTCATAACCGCCGGACCGTTCCGCTACAGCCAGGGTCCAGATGCTTTTGCCCTCGGCGATGGACGTGAGGTACCTGGCTTTTTGTTGCGTATTCCCGAATTTCATGATGGGTATAGCGCAAAGGGCGACAGTGGAGAAAAACGGCCCCGGCGTTATATTTCTACCCATCTCCTCCATGAGTATGACAAGGTCAAGGAAATCAGCGCCTGTCCCTGCGTACTGCTCCGGGAAAATCAGGCCTAACCAGCCCAGTTCAACCATCTTTGACCACATATCAGGGTCGTAACCTTTTTCATTTTTTTCTAACTCGCGTACTTTAACCTTCGTACATTCCCTGGATAAAAAATCCCTGGCCATGGTTTTGAGCATGTTTTGCTGTTCATTCAATTCAAAATCCATCGTTGTCCTCTCATCAATCAGTAAGCCCTGGGCAATCCCAGCTTAAATTGTCCGATGATGTTTTTCTGTACCTCATCGGTACCCGCTGCAATAGAAAGACCGGGAAACATGAGGTACAGGCGTGTTATCAGCCCCAGGATCCTGGACCACCTTGACGTCATATCCACCTGGGAGTAAGCGCCGATGATTTCCGTGCCGGTGGTTGCCAGCCTCTGCATAAAGAAGTCGCAGTATGCCTTGTTCCTTGCTGCCTCGTATACGGGAATTACTCCCCTGGACATCTTCCAGGTAATCTCATAACCAAATAATTTCAGTGTATCAAGTTCAATTGCCCGTTCGGCAATTTTATTGCGTATTACAGGGTCACTTGCCAGGGGCTTGCCGTTGTAAGACGTTTCTCTGACATATTTAACGATGTACTCCAGAATGCGCCTGGCGCTGCCGAAAAACTGGGGCGCCATGCTGTGTCTTTCAAATGCCAATGATTGCATGAGGTGATACCAGCCACGGTTCTCTGTGCCCACCAGGTTGGTGACCGGTACCCTGACGTTATCCAGGAAGAACTCATTAAAGATATGAACTCCGGCGTAGTTTAATATGGGCTTAATAGTAATACCGGGGCTCTTCATATCAACGATCATGAGGCTGATGCCGTGCTGCTTTTTCTTTACGTTGGCATCTGTTCTCACTGCCATCCAGCACCATCTTGCGCGGTGCGCGCAACTGGTCCAGATTTTTTGCCCGTTGAGTATATATTCATCCCCACTCTTCACCGCACGGGTTTGAATATTGGCAAAATCCGATCCGGCATTCGGTTCGCTGTAAGCGGTGCACCAGACTCCGTCAGGATCCCCACTGGCAATTAAAGGTATATACTTTTTTTTCTGCTCGTCGCTTCCAAACAGCATTAACGAAAGGCCAACCCAACCTATCCCGCTAACTCCCATACTTGTTCCCGGTATGCCCCAATAACTTGCCTCGTCAACGTATACATGCTGTTCAAAAAAAGATGCTCCCTGACCGCCATATTCTTTGGGCCAGGCCATAGTCAGCCATCCCTTCTGTGCAAGCCTCCGGGACATGGACATGGCAAATTCCCAGTCTTCATCACTGCTTTCTTCCTCCATGCCTGCTATAGTATTTCTTCCGGCCAGCTCTACCCTGGCAAACCGGCGGATCTCTTCACGCAGCCTCTCCTCTTTTTCGCTGAATTTAAAATCCATTGTTACTCCTTAAATCAATAATATAACTCCAGACTGAATTTTTGCAGGTTACAGTATGGACATCAGAAATATATCCCTAAATATTGGCCGTGTATTGCAGCTTATTTTATTTGCGTTAAACTATGATAAACCCTGTCTTTCCAGGCAACTCCGGCTCCTAAAGCACGCCGTGAGGAGCTGTATAACACCGTCAGTATCAGGAACGCCATACCCAGAGGATGAAATACCAGTGAAAGATGAGATCCCTTAAAATATGTATCTGTGATCAGCCGCATGAACAATATGAATAACACCTGGCTTATGATAAGCCAGCCCGTTTCTGTTAAGGATGCATCGGAAATAAGTGAGTTTAGCGGTCCTACTATCAGCCAGTAGAAGGGTGCTATGTAGAATATATAGGCGGCAAGTACGAATCCTACCAGTGCCATTGGAGATAAAGCCGCCACTGAATACATCCATTTAATGCAGCCTTCGGTCATAGCCCCCAGATTGGCGTACATCCTGGTAGTGACTGTATTAGATAAATCGATGGACAATGTTCGTCCGCCGCGTCTGCTCATTTCAATACCGAACCATACGTCCTCCATGATCCTGGATTTCACCAGCTCATGTCCCCCGATGCGCCAGTATTCGTCCGCTCTAAATAAAAGAAACTGCCCGATTGCCAGCGTGGGCCCCGGTTTTTTGGAGCGATGAAACCACCATAGCGGGAACCATGTTTCTATAATGAAATAAAAAAGTATCGGTATAACTATTTTTTGAGTTAATCCCCTGACATCCTGCCGCGGCAAACCTGAAAGCATGGATATCTTATTATCTGCGGCAATATCCAGCGTAGCCCTTATCATATGCGGTTCGTGTGTGGTATCCGCGTCTACAAAGAGCAGCCATGAACCGTGCGCCTGTTGGGCTAACTGATAGCAGGCAAAGCACTTGCCGGCCCAGTTATCAGGCAGTGGTTTACCTTTGAATAAGCGAATGCGGTGATCCCGTGACTGAATTTCACTCACTATTTCCGAGGTTCTATCTGTCGAGTTGTCATCGAGCACCAGCACTTCATAATTGGGATAATCCTGCCTCAGAATAGAATTTAAGCAGTTCTCAATATTATCCTCTTCATTTCTGGCGGGAATAAGCACGGAAACGAGCGGAGCATCATCCGGTACGGGGGCATTTTTTGAAGGACGCTTGAGAAACAACAGGTTCAGGCACAGATTGACAAAAAAAATAACTAAACCTGCGGAAACCAACCACTGATATACCAAGCTTATACTACTCCAGTTATTAATACCGTATATGCCTATGCCGTTCTCTTCCGCGATCTCAGCCAGGTTACAAGACGGCCTGACAGGTGCGGTAAAATTTTTAAGTCCTTGAAGTGTTTCAGGATAAATACTATCAGAAGGCAGGAGATAAATACTATCTCCATGCTGTCACTATGATTCACAACAAGAAAAACGATGGAGCCGACGGAAGCCAACATAACCGTCCAGGCATCGTTGTCTACCCAGAGGAAGCCGATAAACATTAAAATTGCATAGGAGATGACCATATCCGGCAGCGGGATGGCAAACATTGTTCCGCCGGCGACAGCAAGCGCTTTACCACCCCTGAAACTTAGAAAAGGCGAGTAGGCATGCCCCAGAACTGCTGACAGCGCTATTATGTAAAGCGCCATTTGCGGTAGCCCGAATGCAAGCCGGGCAATCAATATGAAGGGCATGCCTTTAAGTATGTCAGCAAGCAGGACAACAACACCCCACAATCTACCCCCGGCCCGAAATACGTTATATGCTCCCGGATTGCCATCGCCATACAACCGTATATCTGTGTCAAGGGCAAGTCTACCAATCCAAACGGAAAACGGGCAGGCGCCTAACAGGAAAGACAAAACCGATAGCAATATTAATAAAGCTATATCCATCTCGCAGCCCCACGTTCCCATAATAGATTAATACAACGCTGACGGCAAGTCTAAAGAAAAAAAGGAATCACTGTCAAGTAAAATTGAAGATGATACGACCCCGATGGGATTCGAACCCACGATCTCCACCGTGACAGGGTGGCATGTTTGACCGCTACACCACGGGGCCTTGCTTGACGGAGATGCTTGAACTTACGATGGAAATTACTATAAAAGTCTATCAACATACAACGCTTGGTGTCAACCACAATCACGATAATTGATTTTTAAACCTGATTGTTATAAGCTAACATTTGCTGTGTCTATTTGTATCGCATCGTTTAGTTTCATGAGAACTATAAACTGCCAAGGAAAATACATTGACCCCGCGTAGGATTTCTCTGTTTGCGTCTCTGATCTCCATAATTGTTCTAACTGTAAATATACTCCTGCCTTCACCGGCTTTCGCTATCAACATTTCCGTTGCGCCTGCCTCAGGAACCGCCGGCTCACAAATTTCGATAACCGGGGAAGGGTATATCGGTAAGATGGCCACTATCTACTGGGACGGAAAGAAGTTAATACAAAATGTGCCTATTTCCAAAGCAGGGCAAATAAATTACACCTTCGAAGCACCTCAGTCAGCCAAAGGCGAACATACAATCAAAGTCACGGATGACAGCAACTGGGCTGATATTACCGCTTCGACCACCTTTATTATTACCCCCAGTGTTAGTACCGATCCGTCGTGGGGAAAGATCGGTATACCTATTTTGCTTTCCGGAAGTGGTTTTCTTCCTGGTGAAACTAAAATTAAACCGACACTGGATGGAAAACCGCTGTCGAAGTTGCCCCTAAGTGCAGATAAAACCGGTACCTGGTATACCGTTTTTGATGTGCCCTACCTCCCCAAAGGGGAATATATACTGGCAGCATCAGGAGAAATAACTCAACAATCGGAAATGTCTGAAATACTCTTTACCATCGGACCATTTTGCAAAGCTAAACCCTTATCAGGCCCTGTGGGCACTAAAGTAACTATTACAGGAGTCGGTTTTCGACCGGGGGAAGATGGTGTAACCATAACATGGGACGGGCCGATAACGGATATGAATTTTGTGGCAGAGCCTAACGGAAATTTTAATTGCACGATAACCGTTCCACCGAGCGTCAAGGGTAAACATGTTATAGGTGTTTACGGAAGCAGCTTTACCCCCAGGGGTATAATCCCTGATATAGGATTCGAGGTCACACCGCAAATCGAATTGACGCCCAGGGAAGGTAATAAGGGCACCACGGTAAAAATCAATGGAACCGGCTTCAACAGTGGAGAATCTGTAACTGTTACCTATGATAAAGCTGACACCGGCATAACGGCGGTAACAGATAGCAGTGGCAGTTTCATGTCAACTTTTCAGATACCTTTTAGCCCGGGTAAAGAACATACTATTACAGCAACAGGAAACAAAGGGGCGTCAGCAGAGGCTGTTTTTTCAGCAACAAAAGGCACACCCACAGCTCCACAATTGCTATCGCCGGGTACAGGCGCCAGGTTACAGGTTTTTAATTCGGTGCTCGACATTATTATGAATACGTTCCAGTATCTCGGTGGACTGGGCGACTATTTTTCTGGTTCCGATAAGAAAGTGAATAATTCTGCTCTTACTACCATGACCTGGTCTGCAGCAGATGATCCTTCGGAATTAACTTACAATTTACAGATATCCAGATCCAACGATTTTTCTGCACCTGTATTTCATAAGGAAAATATCAGCTCGAACAGCTATCTTCTGGCCAGGACAAGCCTGCCGAATACAGGTATCTATTACTGGAGAGTAAAAGCGGTAGATGATACCGGGGTCGAAGGACCATGGTCAAATGCCTGGAAATTCGAAATTGTCTCCACTTCTCCGCTGGTAATAGCGATGTCTGTGACAATCTTAATCCTGGTAATCGCCATCATAGTATTTGCAGTATTGGCCCTGATCAGCAGAAACCGCTATTGAAGACAACCATACCATCCGGCTGTATTGAATCTCAATTGATTTTACTTGTTTTTTAATATAAACGTATGCTATATTTAGGTCACTGTAGAAAAGATATTGACCGCTAGGGGTGCGCAGATATCTCAGGCTGAGACTCCGCAAAAGCGGGGAACCCTTGAAACCTGCCCTTGGTAATTCGAGCGTAGGGAAGCGGTAACCGGCCAAGGGTTACGTTGAATATATGATAACTCTTGGTTTTTTATTTTGAAGGATATGACACAAATTGAATGTGCCCGCAAAGGGACTATAACCTCGCAGATGAAATCTGTCGCCGCTCAGGAACACGTAAGCGAGGAGCTCATTTGCGAACATACAGCAGCAGGTAAGGTTGTCATACCCTGTAACGCAAACCACCAAATTCAGACAATCTGCGGCATCGGAAAAGATTTGAGAATCAAAATCAATGCCAATATTGGAACTTCCTCCGATTACGGCACGATCTCAAGCGAACTTGAAAAACTTCATATAGCCGTAAAATATGGCTCCGATACTGTGATGGATCTTAGCACAGGCGGTGATATTAATGCAGTCCGGCGCGCTGTATTAGGAGAAAGCGCCGTGCCTGTCGGCACCGTTCCTATTTACCAGGCTATGATTGAGGCCGGCGAAAAATACGGACCTCTGGTAGAAACAACGGTTGATGATATCTTTTCGGTAATTGAACAGCAAGCCAGGGAAGGTGTTGATTTCATAACGGTACATTGCGGCGTTACTCAGGCTGCTGTCAATGCGCTAAAAAGTCAGCGCCGTGTTACCGACGTGGTTTCACGCGGCGGTGCTTTCCTGATCGGTTGGATGCTGTATCACCAGAGAGAAAATCCCCTCTTCGAACACTACGACCGTTTATTGGAAATAGCGCATAAACACGATGTTACCTTAAGCCTGGGTGATGGAATGAGGCCCGGCTGTCTGGCAGATGCCACCGACAGGCCGCAAATACAGGAACTGATTACCCTGGGCGAGCTGGTTGAGCGTGCCTGGAACGCAGGAGTGCAAGTTATGGTCGAAGGACCGGGCCATCTACCGCTTAACCATATTGCTACAAATGTGCAAATTCAAAAAAGTATCTGTCATGAAGCGCCGTTCTACGTTTTAGGACCGCTGGTTACCGATATCGGAGCCGGTTACGATCATATCACCAGTGCCATCGGCGGAGCTATCGCGGGTGCTTTTGGAGCTGATTTTTTGTGTTATGTAACTCCTGCCGAACATCTCGCTCTCCCGGACGCCAAAGATGTCAAGGACGGCGTAATAGCATCGCGCATTGCAGCGCATGCTGCTGATATTATCAGGAGCCAGGGTAAAGCCGCAGATTGGGATAAACAAATGTCTGTGGCAAGAAAGAATCTTGACTGGGAAAAACAGGCTGAATTATCACTTGACCCTGAAAAGGTGCATAATTTGCGCAGTAAATACGCTGTACGGGGCCGCGCCTGTAGTATGTGCGGAGACTACTGCGCGATGGATTTAGTAGAGAAGTATCTCGGCATCACCGCTACTAAATGTTAATAGGAACCTTATGTTATTAGATGAAAGCAGAAATAATTTCGATAGGCACTGAGCTTCTTCTTGGTGAGATAACTGATACTAATGCCGCTTATCTGGCCAGTCAGTTACCGTTACTCGGAATAGATTTGCATTTCATTTCTACCGTCGGAGATAACAAGCAAAGACTCATAGAAACGCTGAATCACGCCTGGCAAAGATCCGATATCATCATCACTACCGGGGGATTGGGCCCAACTGAAGATGACATTACCAGGGAAGCCATCGCTGAATTTTTCCAAGAACCTATCACCATTGACCAGTCTTTAGTAAATCAATTCAAAGAATTATTCAAACGTTTTAATATGGACATGCCTGAAAGCAACATCAAACAGGCTTCCATCATTCCTTCGGCCGGCGTCATTGCCAATCCTCGTGGTACGGCGCCGGGCTGGTGGGTGGAAAGAGCTGAACACGTTATCATAGCTATGCCGGGACCCCCGGGTGAAATGCAGCAAATGTGGTCCAATGTAGTGGCTCCACAATTACAGAAAAAATATTGCGATGCCATCATATATTCTAAAACGCTGAAAACATTTAGCTTGAGCGAAGCTAAAGTCGGCGAGTTAACCAGAACATATTTGCTCGCAAAAAATCCGACTGTCGGTATTTATGCCAAGCCGGACGGAATTCACCTTCGTATTACGGCTAAAGCAGAGACGCTCGGTAGCGCAGAGGAACTGGTAAATAAGGCGGCAGGCGAAATCCATGAGATTTTGGGTAAATATATCTGGGGATCGGATTCCGACACTCTGGAAGGGATTATCGCAAATCTGCTGATAACCAATAATATGAATCTTGCTGTGATCGAAGCGGGGACGGGGGGTATACTGGCGAATACCATTACAAATATTCCGGAGAGCTCGAAATTTTTTAGATATGGGATAGTGATTAACCGTGACGATTTGAAACGGGAATATGGAATAAACGATGATATCATTGAGCAATATGGCATGGTCAGTCAGGAAGTAGCCTGTAAAATGGCGTCGGCCATTAAAGCTAAATATGAGACATCTTTCGGGATTGGTTTGATAGGTGTAACGGAACCCGACGAACTAAATAACAAACTCGGAACTATAGTAATCGGGATTGAAAATAACGCAGGAAAACACGGTTTTAAAAAAATATATCCCGGTACGCGTATGCAGGTTAAACAGCGGGCAGCGATTGCAGCCCTTTATGAACTTAAAAATATACTCACAGAGGAGACAAAATGCACCTGATTATAGATGGTTACGGAAAAAATAAAAGCATCCTGCAGGATGAGAAATTTATTTATGAATTTTTAAACTCATACCCGGCCAAAATCGGCATGACCAAGATTTCCGACCCGATGGTATTTAGATATTCAGGTTTAAAGCCACAGGACTGGGGTGTAACAGGATTGGTTTTTATCGCTGAAAGCCATATCAGCCTGCATACTTTCGTTGAACGTAATTTTATTAATATCGATGTGTTTTCCTGCAAAGACTTCGATGCCGACAGGATTATCGCAGATCTGAAGGACAAATTCGAACTGGTAAAATTGAGAAGCTGCCTTGTCCGCAGAGAATGGGATCCTGCAGAACTCCGGGACAGCGGAGAAGTCTTGCAGTTGAATACTATATGAATGGCTTGGGGGACATGTTTGCGCCGACCTGGAGTTTTGCCGGATTAGCGTCGCCGCATGCGGATTTCCCCAGTTCCAGAGTAGTTATATTACCGGTTCCTTATGACGGCACAACTGAATGGCATAGCGGTACCCGCGAAGGACCCCGATCGATTATCGAAGCTTCCGTATACCTGGAATGGTATGACATCGAGCTGGAGCAGGAGATATGCGAGATCGGTATCCACACTTTGCCGGAATTACAGCCATCCATGAACAGCGCCTCTGAGACCGTTGAGCGTACATACCGGATTGCGAAAGACCTTATTGAAAAAAGAAAATTCATAGTAACACTTGGCGGGGAACACTCTATCAGTACCGGTGTTGTGCGCGCGTACAGCGAAAAATATGACAACCTCACAGTATTACAACTGGATGCGCATGCAGACCTGAGAGATCAATACCAGGACAACAAATTCAGCCACGCCTGTGTAATGCGCCGCGTCATTGATTTATGTCCAATCGTCCAGGCAGGTATCCGCAGCATGAGCCTGGAAGAACAGCAATTCATTGCTTCCCGGGGAATGCAGCCTTTTATCCTGTCTGAGACTGATCCTCAAAAGTTGCCTGTAGAAAAGATAGTAGGATCACTATCTGAAAACGTATATATCTCCATAGATTTGGATGTTTTTGATCCTTCGATCATGTCCGCTGTTGGAACACCTGAGCCCGGCGGATTACTCTGGGACGAAGCATTGAATTTGTTGAAATCGGTATCTCAGGCAAAAAATATCGTTGGTTTTGATATCGTTGAACTTTGCCCGGGCCAGGGCCCGTCATCATGTGCTTTTCTGGCCGCTAAACTGGCTTATAAGCTGATTGGTTATAGCTTTTTCACAAATAACAGGTTTCTCTAACCCACCTACACACTGCGTTTTTACCCGCTGTATTTCGCCGTGTAGAAGCGCAACAGGAAGTATTTAAATTTGTCCGCTGGTATGGCGAGGAACGGCATATAGACACAATTTCCGGGCAGGAAGTGGCAAACTATTCCGAGCAGTACTATATTTCAACTACCAAATCACCGGACAATCTGAATTTCATTAAGATATTCCTTGCCTATGCGCAAAAACAAAGCTTTATTTCATCCAATCTTGCTGTTCATATCAGGGTAAAGAAGCTTCCCTCAAAATCCGTGTCGCATGGTACAACCAGGGCCGAAGAACCTGTACTGCTTACCGGTCAGGGATATACGGAACTGATAGACAGGCTTACAGTCCTGAAGAGTGAACGGCCTATAATTGCAGATGAGATTCGAAAAGCGGCTGCGGACAAGGACTTCAGGGAAAATGCACCCTTGGAAGCCGCCCGTGAGCAGCTTGGACATCTGGAGGGGCAGATAAGAGAGCTTGAAGATACACTAAAAAGGGCAAAGATTGCTGAAGCAGAACAGGAAAGCAACCTGAAAGCATATATTGGAGATACGGTGACACTGGAAGATAAAACATCCGGCGATAAGGTCAAACTCACCCTGGTCGGTTCCAGGGAAGCTAATGTGAAACAGGGGAAGATTTCAGTCATCTCCCCCATGGGTCAGGCACTGTTTAATAAGGAAATCGGTGAATCCGTTAATGTAAATGCACCATCCGGTGTCATAAGTTATAGTATCCTGGATATTATACGTGAATAGCCAATTGTTATTATCGTTTATACAACGAGGCAAGTGTTAAGACTTTAATAATTAATTGAGTTAAATTATAATAATGCGGTTGCGGTGGTATGGTGATGCCTTGATTGTACTTACAGACAATCAACTCCTGAATTACTAATTGTTGTAGTAAGTAAATACGCTGGCTAAAAATTTAAATAAGGAGGTACCATGGATTTTAAACTGACAGACGCGCAAAAGGCGCATAGAGATGAAGTTTTCAAAGTCTGTGCTGAACTGGATAAGAAGAAGCCCAAAACCTGGGTCGGTTTTGAAAGCCAGTTCGACGATGAGGTAGGCTGGGCGTTCCATAAGCTTTGTGCCAAGGAGTTTGCCAAGAGAGGTTGGCTGGCTCTGGGATGGCCCAAGGAATATGGCGGCATCGGCGATATGATGGACAAAGTACTTTTCCAGGAAGCGCGCGGTTATTACGACTTGCCCGGAGCCGATATCTTCGGTGTTGCAATGCTGGCGCCAACTCTACTTGCGGCAGGAAGCGAGGAGCTGAAAAGGGAGCTCCTGCCCAAAATCGCCAATGCCGAGTGGATGTTCTGCGAGCTCTGGAGCGAACCCAATGCAGGCTCGGACCTGGCCGGATTAACCGCTACGGCCATTCGCAAGGGAGACGAATTCATAGTAAACGGCCAGAAAACATGGAGTACCGGCGCCCATTTCGCGGACTGGGCGTTTGGTGTATATAAATCGGACCCCAATGCCAAAAAGCATCATAACATGACCTTTATTCTTAGCGATATGAAGAGCCCTGGAATCACAGTCAAATCAATCCCATATATGAGCGGCTCGCATGTTTATAATGAGGTCTACCTTGATGATGTACGCATGTCAGCCAAATATATCGTCGGTCAGGAAAACGAGGGCTGGGCTGTAGTTAATGTCCTCGCCGGTTTTGAAAGGTCTAACCTCGATATGGTTTATGGACTTGTTCGGGGAATTGAGGAGCTTGTCGAATTCTGCAATGAAACCAAGCGGAACGGAAGACCGTTATCTCAGGATCCTATTGTCCGCAACAGGATTGCAGATGTATCCAGTTCACTGGAAGCAGTTCGCTGCCTGGCTTATCGCGTAGCGGACCAGCAGAACAGGAACGAGATGGGGCTCATGGATGCCGCCGCTGTTAAAATCTTCGCCAGCGAGTTAATGGAAAAATACGGTCATCTGGCGGCCGACATACTCGGTCCTTACGGGCAGGTTAAAAATTCACCCTGGGCAAAGATGGGAGGAACGGTTGAATATACTTACCAGGGCTGTTTCGTACCTATTGTTTCCATGGGGACCAACGAAATTCAGCGCAATATCATCGCATGGTATGGCCTTGGCCTGCCCAGGATGAAATAATAGATTAATACGTAAATTATTAAGGAGGAAAAATGGATCTTAGATTTACTGAACAGCAAGAGATATTAAAAAAGTCAGCAAGGGACTTCTTAACTAAAGAATGTCCTAAAGCTAAAGTTAGGGAACTTGAGCATGATGCCAAGGGATATGATCCGGTTTTATGGCAGAAAATGGCCGATCTCGGATGGCTGGGTTTTAACATCCCTGAAGAGTATGAGGGAATGGGTTATTCATTCGAAGATCTTGCAGTACATGTAGAAGAGGTCGGGCGCAACATTCTCCCGGGTCCCTACCTGAGCACAGTGGTTAATACTTTTGCCATAGTGGAGGCAGGCACTGATGAAATTAAAAAAGAACTGCTTTCCAAAATTTCATACGGAAAATGCATTCTTACGCTTGCCTGGCTTGAAGAGAACGGCCAGTTCGACGCCGCAGGCATTACTTTGAAAGCCGCCCATAAGGGTAACGACTTTGTACTGAACGGCACTAAAATGTTTGTTGATGGCGCTCATGTCGCTGATTATATGATAGTGGTAGCCAGGACTAAGGAAAGCGCCAATCACGAGGATGGAGTTACACTGTTTGTAGTTGATGCCAAAGCTTCCGGCGTAAAATCGACAGTTATTCCCACCATTGCCCATGACCACCTGTGTGAAGTCGTTTTCAAAGATGTTACAGCTCCAGCAAAGAACGTTTTAGGCAAAGTCGACAAAGGCTGGGAAACACTTCAAATGATTATCCGCAAAGGTTCGATACTCAAAGCAGCCGAATCTCTGGGTGGTTTACAGTCCGTAGTAGAGATGACAGTTGCTTATTCCAAGGAACGCGTACAGTATGACAGGCCTATCGGCGCTTTCCAGGCGCTTCAACATAAAATGGCTGATATGTGGATCGCCATGGGTACAAGTAAGTACCTGCTGTATGAGGCAGCATGGATGGAGTCCAACGGTATACCGAATGCCAAAGAAGCATCGATGACCAAAGCCTATATCAATGAAGCCTACAAGCTGGTAGCCGCTCTGGGTGTTAAACTACATGGCGGTATCGGCACAAGCTATGATCACGATGCCCCCCTGTTCTTCCGCAGAGCTAAAGCTGCTGATACAGTCTTCGGCAGCACCGATTACCACCGGGAGCTCGTTGCTCAGCACATAGGTTTAAAATAACCTGTCATTAGTGATGCCAAACATCCCCTGGATTTAAATCCAGGGGATGTTTTTATTGAATACCATCCGAATTGTTCTCAAGGTGACATTATGTTATACTTTTGTGCGGTTTTGATAATGGAATTTTCTCTCGCATCAGGAGGTTAATAAACTTTGGCAGAATCAGTTTCAATAAAACAATTATTAGAAGCCGGTGCTCATTTCGGCCACCAGACCGGGCATTGGCACCCTAAAATGAAAAATTATATCTTTACGCAGAGAAACGGCATTCATATCATTGATCTTGAACAAACCGTTACTCTGCTCAGTAAAGCCTGCACTTTCGTCAGAGATATGGTGAGTAACGGACAAACTATCCTGTTTGTAGGAACCAAGAAACAGGCTCAAGAGATCATCGAAGAAGAAGCCAAACGCTGTGGAATGTTTTATGTTAACCAGCGCTGGTTGGGCGGCATGCTGACCAACTTCAATACGATTCAAGCGAGAATTGATTATCTTGTACGGCTGGAGGACAAAATTTCAAGAGGTGAACTTGATTACCTGTCGAAAAAAGATAAAATGAAAACTGACAAAGAGATGGCCAAGTTGAATAAGCTTATGGGTGGATTTAAAGAGATGACCGCCCTCCCCGGTGCATTATTTATTATAGATCCAATTAAAGAGAAAATCGCCCTTACTGAAGCCCAAAAAGTCGGTGTGAAGATAGTGGCTACTGTAGATACAAACTGCAATCCGGACGGCATTGACTATATTATACCCTCAAATGATGATGCCATTAAGGCCATTAAGGTAATCTGCACATATATGGCGGACGCTGTGCTTGAAGGCAAAATGCTTGCTGAATCTGAGATTAAAAGCGCTGAAAATACAAATCCGGAAATTTCTGAAGCGGTTGCTGCGTAAAAATTTTTAAATATTTAACTGATATTCTCCCTGCCGGGAAGCTTGTTTTGGTACCAAAGGAGAACCGAATTGCAAATTTCGACTGAAATGGTGAAGGAACTGCGGCAAAAAACTGGCGCAGGTGTGATAGTCTGTAAGAACGCATTAACGGAGACCGGGGGTAACTTTGATAAGGCCTGTGAGCTGATAACCCAACGCGGTCTGGCCATCGCCAAGAAAAAAGCAGAACGCGCCGCTGAACAGGGCGTTATAGAATGCTATGTTCACACAGGTAATCATCTGGGGGTCATGGTTGAGGTTAATTGTGAAACCGATTTTGTCGCGCGCACTCAAGAATTCAAGGAATTGGCACACAATATAGCCCTGCAGATATCAGCTATGTCCCCTCAATATATATCCGAAGACCAAATCCCCCCCGATACTAAAAAAGATGCACAGGCTGTGTGCCTTTTACGGCAACCTTTTATCAAAGATCCCGGTAAGACTATCCAGGATGTTATTACTGAGACAATAGCTAACACAGGTGAAAATATTAAAATTCGCAGATTCGTCAGGTTTGAATTAGGCTATTAGAATTGTCGAAATCAAAGCTAAAATTTAAGCGCGTTTTGCTTAAACTCAGTGGCGAAGCCCTGATGGGTAATAAAAGCTTTGGCATTGATCCGAATATACTTGATCTGATTGCCGGGCAGATAAAAAAAGTAAACGATCAGAATATAGAGGTGGCAATAGTTGTCGGGGGTGGGAACTTCTGGAGAGGAGCTTCTGCAGAGGCATCCGGAATGGACCGGGCAACGGCAGACTATGCCGGGATGCTGGCTACCATCATTAATGCGCTGGCGCTTCAAGATGCCCTGGAAAATCATCATATTGTCGCCAGAACACAATCCGCTATCACAATACAGGCCATTGCGGAACCTCATATTAGAAGACGCGCTATCAGGCATCTTGAAAAGAAGCGGGTGGTGATTTTTGCCGGTGGTACCGGTAATCCTTATATGACCACAGATACCGCGGCAGCGTTAAGGGCAATAGAAATAAACGCTGACGTACTGCTTGTTGCCAAGAACAAAGTTGATGGAGTTTACGATTCTGATCCCAGGAAAAATCCCCATGCCAAAAAATACAGCCGTTTAACACATAGAGATGCCATGAACCTGCAATTGGAAGTGATGGACATCACCGCATTCTCCTTGTGCAAGCAGAATAAGGTGCCTATAATTGTATTTGACCTGCAGGAAAAAGACAGCATAGTAAGAGTTATTGAGGGTGAAGATATTGGCACTATCGTCACGAGCGAGGAAATGGAATGATTGAAAAAATACTCAAGAATGCTGACCTTAAAATGAAAAGGACCGTAGAAGCTTTAAGCAAAGAATTAGCTGGCATCCGTACTGGGCGCGCGTCACCGGCCCTGGTGGAACATGTTAAAGTAGATTACCACGGAGTAATCACCCCCCTCATTCAACTCGCGTCCATATCTGTCCCTGATCCCAGGACGATCATGATACAGCCATGGGACCGAAGCATTATCCAGAACATTGAAAAGGCCTTGCTTAAATCTGAGCTTGGTTTGAATCCTAATAGTGACGGCAACGTAATTCGTATTTCTATTCCCACACTCACTGAGGAACGGCGCAAAGAGTTAATCAAGGTAGTACATAAACGTCTGGAAGAAACCCGCATAAGCGTCCGCAATATTCGAAGAGAAACCATTGATGAATTAAGGCAGGCGGAAAAGAACAAGGAAATATCGCAGGATCAAAGCATACGTACGACCGGGCAACTTCAAAAACTTACCGATAGTTTTATCGACGCAGTCAACCATATCGGAAAAGAAAAGGAAGCTGAAATCTCTGAAGTCTGATCAATCCCGGTGCGTGAGAGGCGGGATAAGGCATCAACTGCCTATTTAACTGATAGTACGGCGCTTAGAAACGTTAGTTACTGATCCAGATATTCTTAGAAACCTCGCATTAATATGGTTATAAAACGGATAATAACCGGTGTATCAGTTGCGGTCTTTGTCGGCCTGTTTGTATGGTTTGGAGATCCATGGTTCACTATCGCAGCCTGCATGGTTTCAGTAATCGCAACTTTCGAGTTTTACCGGATGGTAAAAACCGAGCACACACAGCCGCTTATGTATCTGGGACTCGTTTTTTCTGTCCTTTTTATCCTTAATGCTCACAGCCCCTATAGCTTTACCTGCCCCTTGCTTTTCGTGTTGATTACTGTCATTCCTCTACTGTGGATGCTGTTCAGACGCAGTAAAGAAAATGCTTTTGCAGATTGGGGTTGGACTGTAGCAGGAATTCTTTACATAGGCTGGATGTTATCTTTTTATGTACTTACCAGGTCTCTGGAAGACGGGAAGTGGTGGGTTTTTCTAATTATTGCATGTACAGCACTTAGCGATGTCTTTGCTTATGCAGTCGGCAGCACCGTAGGGAAACATTCATTGGCATCTTCGATAAGCCCGGGCAAAACGTGGGAAGGATCCGCGGGTGGATTAGCGGCTTCTATACTATTCGCTTTGATATTGGGTGTATGGTTCCAATTGCCGTTGAACCTGTGGCAATTGACTATAGTAGGATTAATTATAGGTATATTCTCGCTGTTAGGAGACTTGGTTGAATCTCTGCTGAAGAGGAATATGCATACTAAGGATGCCGGTCAGTTATTACCCGGTCACGGGGGCATCCTGGACCGGATAGACAGCCATCTTTTAATAGCCCCGGTAGCCTATTACCTGATTTTCCTGGTAAACAATCAGGGTTGGCTGTCCAGCTAATTCTTCGTTGCTACGCTGCATTCGCCGGTAGCAAGCGCCTTATAACTTGAAAGCCAACCCTGCTGCTTAATTAAAGACCATTCAATTTGTATTAATTAAAGCTGGATATTACCTTTCTTCAGTGTCTCGGTGGGCATAAACCAGGTAATTCCCATTTGCTTGGAAATTTCTTCACACCTCTGTGCCACTTTATCCCAGCCCATACCTTTGCAAAGAGCGAACGGGCCAAAGATGCCACCACCTCCGTTTACCATGGCAAGGTCAATCTCCGCAGCGCTCTTGGCCACGCCGGCTTCGAGCAGCTTGGTACCTTCGTTTACCTCCAGGCACATAATATTCATGGGATCGAAATTAGGATCTGCTTTGCTCAGGTCGATAGTCGGCCTGGCGCCGCCGGGCCAATCGAAAAGGCCCTTGCCAACTTTTTTACCCAGTTGTCCGTCCGCGTTTTTCTTTTCCAGCCAGGACTTCGGTTTGAATTCCGGGGATAATACCTCAGCAAAGTACTTCATGCTGTGCATCATAATATCAAGCCCCGCAAAATCCATGGTTTCATAGGGGCCCATCGGCGCGCCTATGGATCTGACCTTGGCATCCGCCGCCTCAGGATTCACCGTGCCTTTTTCAAGCAAAATTGCCAGGTAAAGACCGGCGGGAGCGCCAAGCCTGTTATAAATGAAGCCCGGGGTATCTTTCTCAACCCTGATTGCTACCATCGCACCCCTGAAGTTCTTCCAGCCCTTAACCAGGTCGGCAGATACATTCATTGTTTCATCGGATGTCTTGTCGCCGCGAATAACTTCGACAAGGAGCATCATCGCAACCGGATTAAAGAAATGCAAGCCTACGACCTTGTCCGGCCTCTTGGTAGCCGCAGCAATTTTGGTGATGCTCATGTTGGAAGTATTGGAAGCAAGAATGGCATGCTTGGGTGCAAACTCATCGCACTCTTTGAATATCTTCTGTTTGAGGTCCAGGATCTCAGGGGCAGCTTCTACCATGAAATCAACATCTTTGACAGCATCCTTTAAAACAGTGAATCCTGTCAGACTGCCCATAATTTTGTCCATGGCTTCCTGGGTCATTTTCTGCTTGGACACCTGCTTGGTCAGACTATCCTTGATTTTACCCAAGCCCTTGTCAACAAATTCCTGCTTGATATCGTACATGTTGACCTTGTAACCTGCCATGGCAGCAACCTCTGCAATGCCATGGCCCATATCGCCTGAGCCTACTACTGCAATTTTCTTGACGTCCTCAACCTTCATAGATCTATTCTCTCCTTTATATTTTTTTATCTATTCCCCAATTAGCTTGGTTTTGCGTTTACTGAAAGTAACGTGCTTAACTAGATACTGATATTACCTTTCTTAAGGGTCTCGGTGGGCATATACCAGTTAATACCGGTCTTCTTAGCTATGGCTTCACACCTTTCCGCTACCTTATCCCATCCCATACCCTTGCCAAGAGCGAACGGACCGAAGGCTCTGCCACCTCCATGTACCATCGCCAGATCAATTTCAGCAGCACTCTTGGCCACACCGGCCTGCAATAACTTGGTGCCTTCATTGACCTGAATGCAGACCAGATCCATGGGATCGAAATTGGGATCGGCTTTACTCATATCTATGGTTGGCCGTGCCCCACCAACCCATTCAAAAATACCTTTCCCTGTCTTTTTACCCAGTTCACCGGTTTCGTTTTTCTTGATTAACCATGACCTCGGCGCAAAATCAGGAGACAAAGTACTCGCATAATATTTGGCGCCATTAAAGGAGATATCCAGACCGGAAAAATCCATCGTTTCATAGGGGCCCATGGGCGCGCCAAAGCTTCTAATTTTTGCATCGACTGCCTCGGGATTTACCAGGCCTTTATCTAATAGATAGGAAAGATACATTCCGGACGGCGCTCCCAGCCGGTTAAATATAAAGCCCGGTGTGTCTTTATGCACTCTTACTGGTACCATCTTGCCCCTGAAATTTGTAAAAGATAAGGCCAGATCGGTGCTTACATTCATTGTCTCCTCAGACGTCTTGTTACCCTTGATCACTTCTACCAGAAGCATCATCGCCACCGGGTTGAAAAAGTGCAGACCTACTACCTTGTCCGGTCTTTTAGTAGCTTCCGCCATTTTGGTTATGCTCATAGTTGAAGTATTTGAGGCAAGGATCGCATGTTTGGGAGCAAACTCATCGCATTCTTTGAATATTTTTTGCTTCAAATCCATGATCTCCGGAGCAGCTTCAATCATGTAGTCAATATCTTTGACGGCGTCTTTCAATACAGTAAAGCCAGCTACATTGGCCATGGATTTGTCCATATCTGCCTGGGTCATCTTTTGCTTTGAGACCTGCTTGGCAAGGCTGTCTTTTATTTTTCCGATACCTTTATCCACAAATTCCTGTCTGATATCGTACATATTGACCTTGTAGCCTGCCATGGCAGCAACCTCTGCAATGCCATGACCCATATCACCGGAGCCCACTATGGCGATCTTTTTAATATCTCCTACCTTCATATATCAGTTTCTCCTTGCTTATTTTTTCATCTATTCCCCGATGAATTTAGCTTCGCGCTTTTGCATGAAAGCCGTCATGCCTTCCATGGCATCCTTGGAGGAACTAACGATCTGAGAACCGGCAAGCTCGATCTCAATACCGGCTGACATATTGGTATCCTGGCCCAGAACCACAGCGTTAAGGATAGCCTTCAGGGCCAGCGGCGCACGTTTGCTTAAGGCCATCGCATATTCCTTGGCGTCCTGCAGCACTTCGCCGGTTTTAGAGACTTTATTAATCAGACCCCAGTCATAAGCTTCTTTGGCGCCAATCCTTCTTCCCATCAACGCTATTTCAAGCGCCCTGGTGCGCCCGATAAGCCGTGGCAGCCTCTGGGTACCACCCCACCCCGGGATGATGCCAAGGTTGATTTCCGGCAGGCCTAACACAGCCTTCGGTTCATCAACCATAACCCTGAAATGACACGCCAGTGCCAGTTCCAGGCCACCACCGAGTGCAAAGCCGTTAATGGCGGCAACAACAGGTTTCGCCGATCTCTCGATCCTGTTATATACTATGTGGCCGTATCTCGGCATCCATACACTCATAGGATCGGTGAAGCTGGCAATATCAAAACCCGCCGAAAAGGCTTTCTCTCCTGAACCCGTGATTATTACGGTACGAATAGACTTATCATTTTCCAATTCAGTGAAAGCCTTGCCGAGATTATCGATTGCCGGGTAATTGAACGGATGCACCGGCGGGCGATTAAGAGTGATGATCCCAACTGCTCCTTCCCTCTCCAGAATCAGAGTATCGTAAGCCATGGTACCTCCTTGATTGTTAAATTTCGCGCTACATTATAACTCAAATCGTCGATTATTGCTTCTAGTGGTGACTATACAACTAAAAGCGAAATGTGCCGAATTAACACATGTTTCCCGTTATCTTTCTACATCAACTATCGTTGTTTTCGACTGGAAGTCCGGCAGCAAGGCCTTAAGCTGCATTCCAGCCACCAGTTCCAGCTTGTTCATTACCTCTATGAGGTTGGTTACCGCGCACAGGTTCGTGCTTGGCCTCCACCAGGAACATGATTCTTCATCACATAAACAGGTTTCCTTTTTAATAAAGCCATCAGCTTCAAGTGTTTTGCTGTTAAATTTCATGGGGCAATTTAAAATTTTCTGCTTTGGCATTTTTATACCTCCGTATTTAATAATGATTTGTTACAAATCAGTAAGATTTAGAAGTGTCCCAGTCCATATTTGATACACAAACTTAAAGTCTAAAAATTGGAGTTTCCAAAGGAGGTGCGACACGATAATTATACACAAGGTAGAGATAAAGTAAAGTATACATTGCATTGTGTCACGACTGTGACTATAATATCAGGTAATTCAGCTTCGCAATTATTTGGAGGAGGTATACAATGGCTGATTGTTCTTATCATCCCGGTAAAGATTCTGTTGGAGCATGCGTGAGCTGCGGCAAAATGGTTTGCATTGCTTGTCGAACTGAACTCCAGGAAAAAGTATACTGCCAGCCGTGCGCAAATAAACTATTTGTTTCCAAATCAGAAGTTCAGCCCGCCAAGGTTGAACCGGCTCCTGTACAGACAGGTGTCAGTGGGGCATGGTGGCTACTGGTAATTTTGCCCTTTTTCTTTGGCGGCTGGTCCTGGATAGGCGGCATAATCGCATGGGCTGCCACCAAGAGCAGGGATCCCAAGAAGGCGCGATCCATGCTGATATGGGGTATCGTGCTTTCTGTAATCGCGGTTATAATCTCTATAATTGTGACTATTCTTTTCGTCACAGGTATTCTAGTGCTTGAAGGTATGGATCTGCAATAATCAAATCCACCGAAATATTTGTACACTGGAATCTTTAATATTAGCCCCGGTCACCTGGATATCGTTAAGAGGGTGACCGGGGTACAATTTTTATAATGCACATCCGGTATCCGGTAATTACTATATAATAGCTCCGCCAATTCATTTGATGTAACATTATAACTGTATTTTTCTTATGAGACACACGGTAAAAAAATTAGCCATATTAGGTTCTACCGGATCTATCGGACGGCAAACCCTGGATATAGTGCGCGCGTTTCCTCATAGATTCGAAATTATCGGACTGGCCTGTGGCAATAACATAAGTCAGTTTAAGGCACAATTGCATGAATTCAAACCCAGGTTTGCATTCTCGCATTCGCCGGGAGAAGTACCTGCACAGGTTCAAACTTCAACTATGGAAGACATGGCTTCCTTTCCTGATGTTGATCTGGTAATCATCGCTACTACGGGACGCGCGGGCCTCAATCCGACCGTATCGGCTTTAAGAGCGGGTAAATCAGTTGCGCTCGCTAATAAGGAAATCCTGGTTATGGCCGGGGAGCTGCTTACAGGGATGGCAAAGCAGACCGGATCCCAAATTTTCCCCATAGACAGCGAACACAATGCCATCTGGCAATGTTTAAAAGGTGAAGATTCAGCTGTTTCCAGGCTATTCCTGACCGCCTCAGGGGGGCCATTCTATGGTATTCCACATGATAAACTTAATAACATCTCTACTGAAGACGCCCTGAACCATCCTACCTGGAAGATGGGCAAAAAGGTAACTGTTGATTCAGCGACTTTATTTAATAAAGGTTTGGAGGCTATAGAAGCGCATTGGCTTTTCGGTATCCCATACCCTAAAATTGAGATAGTCATACACAGACAAAGCATTGTACACTCAATGATTGAATTCGAAGACGGCTCTGTTAAAGCCCAGATGAGTATGCCTGACATGCATCTGCCCATACAATATGTGCTGTTTTATCCGCAGAGGCTACACAATAAAAACATTGCGCGTCTGACATTTGATGAGATGAGAACATTCACTTTTGAACCGGTGAATTACGAGTCTTTCCCGTGCTTGAAACTTGCACTTGAAGCAGGTAAAAAAGGAGGCACATATCCGGCTGTATTATGCGGGGCGGATGAAATCGCGGTGGATTTTTTTTTAAAGAAACAAATCGGCTTCCTGGACATAGAAAAAATAATTGAAAAAACTCTGAATCTGCATCAAAACAATGCCAATCCCGGGCTGGAAGACATCATCGAGGCTGACAGGTGGGCCAGGGAAACGGCCATGCATGTAGTCAGTAAGGAAATCAAATGTCAATCTTAGTAACCATACTCATTTTCATTGCCGTGCTCATACTGCTCGTTCTGACACACGAGTTCGGCCACTTCGCGGCGG
>JAPLHI010000013.1 GCA_026389695.1 Chloroflexota bacterium | reverse complement strand
CAACGACATCAACAACCATGCATATAAGTGTATCACATCTACAAAACAGTCAATTTTTGGGGATTGGGGGTGCTTATGGTTTTGCCAGGCAGGCCCGTCCTCAACTCCCTATTTTTATCGCCGCTATTATAATAAAATATGCGTAACATAATTGACAAGCCTCATGTTAAGCAATAAGCTAACAATAACGAGATTGCACCAGCTAACAGAGTATTATTTTTCAATGGCAATTTGTATGAAAAGATTTTTATGTATCCACATAGTGCCGGAGTATAACGTAAAATGTTAGGAAGTAATACTTATGTGGCATAAAGGCTGGCGTGAACAGACCTGGCCGGAGCTTAATCAACCGTGGGACGTTATCATCATCGGCGGCGGCATCACCGGAGCGGGCGTGCTGCGCCAGGCGGTTGCCACCGGGCTGAAAACGCTGCTCGTCGAGGCCAATGACTTCTCCTCAGGCACTTCCAGCAGGTCTTCCAAGTTAATTCATGGCGGTTTACGCTACATACTGAATAAGCAGTACAGGGTCACCCAGGAGTCCGTCAGGGAGAGGGAATGGATGTTGCGCGCAGCGCCGCACCTGGTGGATAAACTCGGTTTTATTTTCCCCAATCTGGAACGCTACCATGCCGCCAACCGTAAAATCGGCATAGTGCTGGCTATTTATGACCTGCTGGTGCCTAAATGGGATCATCACCGTTACGGCCGGCAGAGGCTGATCAAGGCCTGTCCGATTCTGAAGAAGGATGATTTGAAAGGCGGCTATCTGTATTACGACGCCGTTATGGATGATTGCCGCGTGGTGCTGCGGGTGATCAAGGAGGCGGTCAGGGCCGGCGGAACGGCGCTCAATTATACCCGCGTGGAAAAGCTCCTGCGTACCGCTGACGGTAACGTATGCGGCGTTGCCCTCAAGGATGTTTCAATTCATGATGGCAAAACCGTTGAGGCGCAGGCAAAGGTCGTGATCAACGCGTCGGGCGCGTGGTCGGACGAGATACGCGGGCAGTTGGGTCAACCGGGGAGATTGCGCCGGGTGCGCGGCAGCCACCTGGTCTTCCCCCGAGCAAAATTGCCCGCAAATACGGGTATCACACTGATTCATCCCAAAGATAACCGCGCCATGTTCGTCATTCCCTGGGAGGGCACAACCATTATGGGGACTACGGAAGTAGATCAAACCGCGGAACTTGACAGAGCTTACGCCGAGCCCTTTGCCGGTGTAGATGAGATAGCTTATATAATGGATGCGGCCGGTTTTCTCTTCCCCGATCTCCACCTCAGCGAAGCTGATATTATCTCCTCTTTTTCAGGGTTGCGGCCTATCGTCCGGGGAGGTGCGGACTCTGCTTCGAAAGAGTCGCGCGCGCATGCGCTGTGGTTAGAGGACGGTATGGTGACCATCACGGGAGGAAAATATACGACCTTCCGTATCATGTCCCAACAGGCTCTGGAGCTGGCTCTTACCCAGATGGGCAGGCCGGGCGGATTGCCGCAGAAGCGTGTTTTCAACGCACTTCCGGATATGAAGCGGAGTGATATTAATCCGGTTACCTTAGACTATCTGGCAGGTCGCTACGGGGACGAAGCGCCACAGTTAATAGCGGCTGCGGAAAAGGGTGA
>JAPLHI010000070.1 GCA_026389695.1 Chloroflexota bacterium | reverse complement strand
CTTTTCACCATGTAATGACCTTCCAGGCGGTACCCGAATTCCGTCCTGAAATAAGCCCTGGCCCCTACCCCGCTGATTACAGCAATCTTCCCTGCAGAAAATTCTTCACTGGCGATCCTTTCTGCTTCTTTAAGCAGCTGTGACCCCAGCCCTTTATGCTGGGCTGCCAGCTTGTTTTGCTCTCCTAAAGGTACCTCAGAACCGAATACATGTATCTCCCTCACCATAGCCGGGTATATATCCTTACCGATCGTATCGATGCGCAACCGAAGCAACCCGAAAAGTGTAGCCTGTTCATCTTCGAATGAGAGAAAAATCTCCTTGCCACCGGATGCATCGTAGTCATACCTGTGCAAACTTGGAAGACCTATTTGCCATCCGTCTCTCAGCCTGTGTCCATATTCGCGGCAGCGAATACACTGGCATTGTACATTTTTTGTTTTCATTGATTCTTTGATAGAACTCCTGAGCGCAAGGTCCTTACAACCTGCGACAATGAACTTGGTCGGTATATCCCTCATGATACGCGCAATTCGAACATACTTTGGTACCAGTTTTTTTATATCGATGAGCAAGTCTACCATGTCATCCATCGAGTACGGGGTATATATACCTGCAAGGTACCATTTCTCAAGTTCGGTTTCCGATACTACGACGGTAGGGTAGAGCTTGAGTCCGTCCGGTTTATAGTCGGTCTCGCTAAACATTTTGTTTGATAACTCTAAATCGCGGCTGGCAGTGGAACCGGGCAGACCGGGCATCCAGTGATAATATACTTTCAATCCATAATTCTTAAGCAGGCAAGTAGCGCTGATGACGTCTTCTACCTTATGCCCCCTGCGTACAGTGCTGTATATATCGTCATCTAAAGTTTGTACGCCAAGCTCAACCCGGGTAGTACCGAATTCAAGCATTCTTTGCACTTCCTTGTCACCACACCAGTCAGGCCTCGTTTCAATGCAAAGGCCTACACATCTGTGCGATGCCGTCTCATTAATTTGTTTGGCTTCATCCAGGCTCGCAGACGGCTGGCCATTCATTGCATCGTAACAGCTTTTAATAAAAGAGTACTGATATTCTTCGGGATATGAAAGAAAAGTGCCGCCCATAATAATAAGTTCAACTTTATCAGCAGGGTGTCCCATTTTGGAGAGTATCTTCAGGCGAAGTTCAACCTGCTTTGCTGCGTCATAGTCGCAAGATTTAGCGCGCAAGACAGCTGGAGACTCCGGTGTATAGCTCTTGGGCGCCTCAGCGTAAGTCGGGCAAAATATACATTCTCCAGGACAACGAATGGGCATTGTCATTACAGCCACCGGCGTTACCCCGGAGATGGTTCTGGAAAATTTTTTAATGGTATGATTTGAGGACATAGTTATGCTATATTGAGTTTACAGTGAAAGTTTAGCAGATTGTAAACATGGCAACAAAAGAATATCACCAGAGTAATGTTTTTGATGAAATTGCTGAGAGCTGGTACCGGTTAAGGCACTGGTCACGGTTTAAGTCTGAGCTTGAGGAGATAGCGGCGCGATGGCATTCGGATACTCTCGCAAGTTCAACTATCATGCCGACCTGGTAGTGGCTGACGCTACAGAATTGCCATTTATAGACAGCTGCTTCGATTGCGTAATTGCATTAGCATCGTATCATCATATCCAGGATAAAAAAAATAGAGTCAAGGCTTTCGGAGAATTAAGGAGAGTTTTGAAACCTGGAGCTGAATTTTTTTTAACAGTATGGAACAGATGGCAACCCGAATTCTGGTTTAAGGGGAAAGAAGTTATCGTCCCCTGGAAAACGAAAAACAGGCAGTATGACCGTTATCACTACCTTTACACTTATCATGAGATAGAAAAGCTGCTCACAGCCAGTGGACTGAATGTAATAAAATCCTATGCGGAATTTGGATGTTCTTCCCCGGTCAAGTATTTTTCCAGGAATATCTGCGTACTTGGCCGTGCGGGCTATTCGGTTCCCTAAAGGGCCTTGTAGGCCTCAAGCTCCATTTCGTCAGGAGCAGTCGCAAGAGCAATAGGTATGAAAGCTTTTACTACACTCGGATCAAATTGAGTTCCGGAGCATCTTTCCAATTCAGTAATAGCCTTTTTAAAACTAAAGGGACCGCGGTAAGGTCTATCGGAAATCATAGCCTCAAAAGAATCAGCCACCGCAAGGATCCTTGCCTCTATAGGTATGGTTTCACCCAATAGGCCGGCGGGGTATCCGTTGCCATCCCATCGTTCATGATGATGCCTTACAGCCGCCAGGCAGGTGGTCAGGCCAGGTATGTGACCGATAATTGTCGCTGATAGCCTCGGATGAGATTTTAATAGTTCCCATTCCTCTTCCAGTAGCTTCTCGCTTTTATTGAGTATGTTGTCGGGGATACCTATTTTCCCTATGTCATGAAGCAACGCAGCAGCGCTGATAATTGTGACCTGCTCAGGAGGACAACCCAATGACTCCGCAACTGCAACTGCATAACGGCTTACTTTTCGGGAATGGCCATATGTGTATTTGTCTCTCGCTTCCAGAGTGGCTGCCAGAGCATAGATCGTACTGAGCACTTCTGTTTCAACAGTTGCATTAACAGGAGGTTCATTCAGGGAAAACATGGTCTTTGACGCAATCGATGTCCTGTTCTGCCCCGTGCGCTTGGCGTAATAAAGAGCTATATCGGCGGCATTACAAAGTTCATCTAAAGTTCTGCCGTCCCCGGGCCATGATGCCAGGCCTATGCTGATGGTTATATCCAGTTGTTTACTCGACATTTCGAAACTGATTCTTTCACGTACGCGCTCGGCCACGCTGAATGACTCCGCTGTAGATGAATTGGGTAACAGTACAGCAAACTCGTCATCACCGTACCGGAAAGCGAGGTCTGATGACCGTATTGAATCTTTGATTAATTTACCGACCAGTGCGAGCTGTTTGTCACCAGATATGTGGCCGTAGGTATCATTGTATTTCTTAAAATTATCTAAATCTAATAAGAGCAGTGTGAGCATGTCTCCATAGCGGGAGTGGCGGTCTATCTCTTCCGTTAATCGTTCATCGAAATATTTGCGGTTAAACAACTCGGTTAAACTGTCTATACAAGCTATTTCTTCCGCTCTGGTATATAATCTGCTGTTTTCTATGGGAGCGGCTATCTGTGATGCCAGATGTTCCAACAGCGTGACCTGTTCGTGGCTATAGGCATAGTGTTTGCGGCTGCCGAGTATGAGAACACCTATAACTTCTCCTTTGACCATTAAGGGTAAAAATAGTAATGATCTTATTCCTCGCTTGGCATATTCACTTGCCGTCCAGAACCGTTTGTTACGGGTTAGGTCCCGTTCATAAAACGGCTTTTTGTTGGTGAATACCCACTCAGTGGCAGTACCTGCCAGGGGGATTTTCTGGCCTGCGCGCCACGCAGAACCGACATCCGTCGTAAGAGCCGAGAAACAAATCTCATTACCCTCCACTGTTGTAATTGCGGTAAAATCAGCTTCCACAACTTCTTTTAGTTCGCGTACAAAAACATCGTACACTTCTTTAATGTTCAAGCTGGAAGATATCACGCCAGCCAACCGGTTTATTAATGAAAGCTCCTGCTCTCGCTTTTTTAACTGATCCTGCAGATATTCTTTTTCCAGGCTGGCGGCGACGCGGCTACTAACTTTTTCTGACAGGTTTATATCATCCAGAGTGTATCCCTTTTTATTTTGCTTTTCTCCGAGGGCCAATAAGCCAACGATATTATCGTTTCTTATTATTGGTACAAACAACTGTATATTAAGCTTTATTATTTTTCCCATTTCCTCTGACCAGAGCCCTTTGAGTTCAGGCGATATATCAAGTGTATCTCTAGGTAAGTAGGAGTTATGCTTTTTTATCCAGGTTATTATTGGGCTGTCTGATTTAATAGACATAGATGGCATATTATCCTGTGCAGGTATAGCAAACCGGATATAGAGGTCTTCTGTAGTATTGTTTGGTAACAGCAGAAAAGCCCGTTCGCACCTGAGTGCACCTGCAAGCAGGGAAAGCAACTCGTTTCCGAGTTCGTCTAAGCTGAATACTCCTCTTATCCTGTGCCGTATAAAATTATCAAGTTCCTGACGATACTCGTAGCTGTCCCGATAAAACAGTTTGTTTATCTGGTTTGATGTAAAATCTCCTGCCTTATAAACAGCAAACGCCACAATAAGGCAGACACCCATTCCCAGCAAGAAATTGACTGTTTCTACCTCTATACCGAAGAAGAAGTGCCCTATTACATATGCCAGCAGGTAAACACCTATACCAATCGCGGCCATTGAAGCCAATGTTAGGCCTCGACGCAAAACAAGCCGCATATCAAGAAGGCGGTGCCTGACAACTGCATAAGTTAATATCAGGGCATTAATAAAGTTGCCAATGTGGGCAATGGGATACTCTTGGCCAAACTGGCTCAATGAAAAAGAAGGAAAAATAATAAGTATAGCCAGCCCCGTTAGAAGGTAAACAAGCTGATTGTGTTCAACGGGATCAACTATTGTCCGCAACTTTCTTATAAGATTGACTACATCCGATCCCAGCAATGTGAGATAATACAACGCAAGTGGATATATGAAAATCCCATAGACAGGCGCGACATTATTTGTGACCTTCACACCTTCAGGGACAAAAAATATTATCAAAACGATTGCGAAAGACATAAACAGGTAAGCCGTAGAAAACCCCGGCTTACTAGTTTCGTAAAAAGTTCTCAGGAAATAGTGCAACTGAGCTATGGCCAGCGTCACAATACAAAGTACTATCTTTGCAAGAAGTATCTTTTCATTGATTAAATAGTCGCTGCGGAACAAAAAATCGCCAAAGCTCCAGAGCATGGTTGCTGCCAGGAATAAAGAGAAAATTTTTTTTTGGCGTTGCCAGGGGCGATTGGCAATAAGGAGGATAAACACGGGGATATAGGCTAGAGTAGCTAGTAGTGGTATTAAAGAGTGTACATTCATATATTTACCTACATTTACATGACTATTATGTATACTGGATTTTGAATTGTCAATATACCTAGAGGTTTTTAAACGTGTATACAGTACTATAGTACTAAAGTACAATGTGTAGAAATATTAAGGGAGTTCTGTAAAGAGAACTCCCTTAAGTGGACTAAAACTTGAGCTCGGTTATTTACCTGGGGAGACGCCTACTGGAATACCGATAGCTCCGGGCACCGTCTGGACTTTTGTCCCTAGTGTGGCCAGTTCCTTGTCTGAAGGATTAATATGATGGGGTTTTAAATGTGCCAGATCGGCCCCCTGTGCCCTGCGAAACGCTATATAGTTCACGAAAGCTCCTGCTGGCAGGAAGGAAACCTTAATCGGCATGGTATTTAGTACACTCTCCACATCTCCATACAGAAAATCCTCGTCCATTTTCTTTAACTGTGAGTATACCGCTTCCGCCATTTTCCTCTCATCCCATGCGGCATCGGTTTTTAATTCAACATAAAGGTGAAGTATAGGTATATTGCCGCTGAACTCTTTGCGGGCAACCCAATCTACATAGGGGATTGCGGTGTTACTTACAGCCTGCCAGATGACCTTCTCTGTTAACCTGACAAAACCGCCAATATCCATGACATCATCTACACGACCATCGAATTCGATTTGCGGTAGATTGATACTCAGCTTTTCATTGCTAAGTGAGGCTATTTTAAATATATCTCCCGTTCGGTATCTGGATAATGGCCCACCGTGGAAATTGGTGATGACGAGTTCGTATTTCTCTCCAGGTATCACTTCATCCATCAAGATTGTTTGGGGTTCATAAGAATTATCAGACTGCCATTTTGAATATTCTTTCTGTGGTATGAATTCGAGGAAATTGCCGCTGGGTATAAAAACCATATCCTTATAGTCCCATGTTTGCATGGCCACGATACCGGCCTCGGTGCTACCGTATAGGTTGAACGGATATCTTCCCCAGGCATTTTTAATTACGTCACGGAAAATATCTGCATCTGTACCGCTGCCCAGTATGCCTCTAATATTCCACAAATCTTTTGGCAGGAGTTTGCGTCCAGCTAATTTGCTTTTTATTAAACCACGAATGACTCGAAACAGAGCACGGGGCTGCGTTATTAACGGTCTTATGTCCATCTTGCCCATCTGCTGGTTCATTTTCTCGCTAATGGCTACGAGCGCAACCGAAATTCCAAAATAAAAATCACACCCTTTGGAAAGTGCCTGCTTAAAACTCAACTGAATTCTTTCTTCAAATGGTAGCTTTTCGGCCAGTTCCAGCGGTGGAAGACTAGTACCTGTTACCTCCTCACTAACAATATAGGCAAAGGTCCCCGATGTATATGGCCTGGGTGCTACAGCATAAATATAGGTTGACCCCGGTTTTATGGCAGACACATCACCTTTTCTTTTACAGCTTGAAAGTATTGCACATGCAGCAGAAACAATTCCCATCTCCTGAAAAAATCGGGGTGTGACCGGCATCCACTTGATGCTCTCCCATTTAAAAGGATACTCGGTCGATCTGCCAGAAGTGTGTTGCCAGAACAAAGGTTTTACCGGCAATACATCTTCGTGTTTTTCGCTAAGCTCAGGACAATAGTCCGCATAAGTTGTCAGTGGAGCTAATCTCCTGAAATCATCCACACTTAGCGGGTACTGGCCTTTCATTATTTTCCTGCCGATAATTGAATTATTGAGCAATTCAATTTGCTCAATTAGCAGTCTTTTTTGAATAGCCATGAACTGTTCCAGATTAAGATCCAGAAATCCACAGCACATTTGCCATAGGTCTTCCCTTCGGCCAGATCGTATGAGTTCTTTAACGGTAGGCATAGCTCACCTCCCACGATTAGTACACTAAAATATGGCACGAAGGATTTGAATTGGGAAGTGATTATGTTCTAGAAGATAGTTCTATCGGATGCGCAATGCAGCTATGGAGGGGCATTGATTTAGCAGTAAATGATTAAGACGTCGCGGTTTAAAATTTTTTGGTCTTATAGTTCTTGCTAAGGCCCTGTAATTTTAAGCTGAGTTTATCCAGTTCACCGTCAGTCGGTTGTTTGCCAAGTTCTAATCCGTAACTTAAAAAGAACTCAAGGAAACTTCTCAGGAGGTCTTTAATCCCTTCTTCGAACTGGCGAAATTCATCCTTTGTAATTAAATCAATTTGTTGCGGATGTATATTCTGTTCCAAATGACTGTCAATAATGAAATGAATAAATTCAGAGACGCTCATGTCGCCACGGTTTTCTTCAATTTTCTCAACAGTCTCCGCATCAAGTATCAGCATTCTTTTTTCAGACATACGCATCTCCTCCATAATTTATTCATTTTTCTTCAGAATCTTTGAAATTTAAAACTTCCAGGACCAAATCAATGCTTTTGCGCAAACCGTGACCTTTCTCAGTTACTCTGTATGCAACCGAAGGATTACCAAACTCCACTTTATGGATAAGACCCTGAGAGATAAGAAATTTCAAATATTTTTGAATCTGGCTGTGGCTCATATTGGCGCTGTACATAATTTTCGTTTTACCCGCACCGGTAGCGCCAATCCTCAGCATCTCGCTGATTATTTCAATATTTGACCGCCGCTGGTTCATTAAAATCCCCGGCCCAACCTGGTTAGTTGAGTTTTATGAAAACTTGAGTAATATATTACTCTTTTTCCTGATTGTCAATAGGGTTAATCAATTTGAAGTTGGAAAAATAACGAAATCGGGGAGGTTTATATGAATTTACATAAAATCGATGAATTACGTTTTTCTGAAAAGCTGTAAGAACCTGTCCTGATATTCCGCCCAAACGTTCCATTGCCTGAGTTCACTTATTAATTCCGGCGCTTTTGATGGATCTTTGCTGGTTATCTCAAAGAGTTCCTCGATACTTTCTCTGGCAGCCCGGGGAACTCCCCTCTCATCCACATTAAAAAGTCCACGGCCGTAGAACTCAGAAACATTACTGTAAACGGAATTCCTGGTAAGTTCGAATGTAAACTTAAGTAATGAAACATCCCACATTTCTTCAACCCCTTTAATCACTGTGCTTAAAGGGTCGCTCTGGTTGTCAATGCGCTGGTATATTTTATCCACCAACTCGGGCAAAGGTTGGGAGATAATATTCATCTCCTTCGGCTCGTTTTTATATGAATAAAATACACCCGGCTCATGCGGGTTTTTCTCAGCAAGCATCTGTATATATCGCCTGGCCGGTCCACTAAAACCTTCGATATTAATCAGATATGCCGGAGTAATAATCCTGGGCTTGGCCGCGATAACTCTACCCTCCCTGATTACGTTCACTTCATGCATAAGTTCAGTAATCATGTAGTAGTAGATGTTGGTAGTACCAAACGTCGCCAAGTGCTGCCTGGGAGGACGCAGTACCTCCGTGTTTTCTATTGCATATTGTATCTTTTCGTCAGTTTCCATTTGAGTAAAATACTTAGAAAAACATTTGAACCGCTTCAAAATTTCGTTTGACCCTGTCTTTGCCCTTGATAATGCCGTTGGGATCAGTGTTATGCCCCGGGATAATGCATTCTATATCCAGCGTAGACAATCTTTCGATGCTGTCCTTAAGTTGGAGTGTATTACCTCCGGGGAAATCAGTTCTGCCTACGCTCATAAAAAAGATTACATCACCGGTAATTAATATCTTCGTTTCGGGCAGATAAAGGCAGACTGAACCCGGAGAATGGCCGGGGGTCAGGATAACCTGCACCTGGAATCCGTCTTTACCCAGATCCAAAATACCTTCTTTTAAGTGGAAAAGCGGCGTGAACTGCGGCGACTTGAGGCCGAATAACTTATACAGGCTTGCGCCAATAGTTGTTCTGAATTCGTCTTCTTCTCTGGAAAGGGTGATTCCTGCTTTGCTCCGTTCAGTAATACATTCGTTGGCTTCGCAGTGATCAGGGTGAGTATGCGTATTAATGATAAGGCCTATATCATCTAATTTTATATTATCGTTTGCCAATGCCTGTACTAAACTACTGAATCATTCTTCTCTGGTCTCGTTCCTGATGTGTCCAGGATCACTAATCACGTGTGGACGCACT
>JAPLHI010000097.1 GCA_026389695.1 Chloroflexota bacterium | reverse complement strand
ATACTAAATTGAAAGAGGCTACCTTATTTAAGGTAGCCTCTTTTTATGATTCTTATTTATACACAAACTACTTAAGTATTAGCTACAGTGTAGGGACGGGGCTTCAGCCCTGTCCGTTCTTGCGGGCGTAGCTTTAGCTGCGCCCCTACATTATGGTTTTTCAGCATTCTCCATAAGTATCAGCTACAGCAAGTTATCTGCCACTTATGATACCTATTGCCATTCGCCAATGTTGATATCAATGACAACTTTGTTATCCGGAGGAGGCAGGTCTTGCCACAGATTGCAAATAGCATCCTTACGTAGCTTTACTCCAGCCCAACCAATAAGGCTCAGCCCATTTTCTGAGATAGCTCCCAGACCCTGCAGTAATTTCTCATCTTTTAATATCGAATAAGAATGGTAAATGCAAAACGAGTTTTAACAATTAGCACGAAGGCTCCAATTTACATCTAACGGTATACCTTGGAATACCTGGCGAAGAATTGGGGAACCGTCGGCTGCAGTTCATATGCGCTATTATTACTGGTCCTTTAGAATGCTTCCATTATTATATTCAGGATACAGATAAATATTTTGCTAATAAATTGCTAATGGACCAAACGAAACCGGTTGTTATCAGAAGGTATTCTGCACACAAAAGATGATTTTCGGCAATTAACACAAAAGTACTAAAATGAACGTAAAATGACGGTTTGGGACACGCAGCTAAGGTTCCGAAGACCGGTGCTATGGCGCGCTGAGCTACAGGCGCATGAAAAACAAATAGATGTGGAGGTGTTGATGGGTATAGTGGGGTGAGTGGAGGGATTCGAACCCTCGGTATCCAGGGCCACAACCTGGCGCCTTAGGCCTCTGGGCTACACTCACCATCGGTACAGCGTGAAATTATAGCATATTTTTCACCCCATCCTCTGCCCCTTCCCCTTGAGGGGAAAGGTAATGATTTTTTGTGTAAAAAAGGCTGCGCCCTACTGTAACTTCCCTCTGATAGAGTGACGTTCGGGAGGTGTTCTTTAAACCGACTATGTGTGGCGAGGACATTGCCACGCGGCTGCGCCGCTCGCAATGACACAAAAATCTACACTCCTCCGGATAACCTGCGGCCGCCTCCCTGCAGGCGACTCACCCAGAAATTTGTTATCATTTGGGAATGGAATCTGTCCCTCTTCTTAAATACCTTGTAGAGGCCGGCCTGGGCGCCAGGCGTCAGGTTGTATCTGCCATTAAGCAGGGGCGTGTGACTGTCAACGGTAAAACGGCCGAGGGTTATACCATGCCGGTCTTCCCCGGGCTGGACGCCGTCACCTGTGACGGTAAAGCCGTAAAATTCAAACAACCTGAAATGCTGGTGCTCATGTTAAATAAACCGGCCGGCGTACTCTCATCCACCCGCGACGACAGGGGCAGAAAGACCGTCATCGATATGCTTCCCAGCACATACCGCTCACTGGGCCTGTATCCGGCAGGCAGGCTTGATTACGACAGCACAGGCTTACTCATACTTACCAATGACGGCAACCTCACCTACCGTCTCACTCATCCCAGGTTTGAACATGAGAAGGAATATATGGTTACTATCAACGGCAAACTAATGCCGGAAGAAAAAGAGAAGCTGGAAAAGGGTATTTTGCTGGAGGATGGCATGACGTATCCTGCGGTTGTAAAAGAAGTGTCCGACGCGGCGTATACATATAGTATCACCATCCACGAAGGCCGCCACCGCCAGGTGAAGCGTATGTTTGACAGCCTGGGGCGCGAGGTTAAAGCACTAAAAAGAGTC
>JAPLHI010000001.1 GCA_026389695.1 Chloroflexota bacterium | reverse complement strand
CAATTGAATATGCTATTTGTCGATGCCTTTCACCACAACCAGACCGGATATTTCGGAAGCAGGATAATCTGAAATATTATTGGTAATGAGCGGTACATTTGTAAACAAAGCAGAGGCAGCAATGACGGAATCAGATGGAGACATAGTTAAACCCTTAGATTTTAAATGCCGTATGATATCGCCGGCAGTTCGTGCAATCTTTTCGTCCACAGGTATTGTAACCATAGGATCAAGGAAGGCACCTGTTGCACTCTCCTCACCTTTACGCATGCCGGCGTATATTTCAAGGTGTGTAGCAACGCTAATCGACAATAAACCCTTTGCCAACCATTTGCGGAGCAATGGCCTGGCATATTCCCTCTCGCGTAAAAAATCGATGCAAACATCGGTATCCACAAGGCAAGAAACGATGAGGCCTTCTTCCCAGCGCATTATTTATTCAGCAGCCTCGATAATCTTTCAGTGCCGGTTTTCCTTAGTTTCCTGACATAGCCGGAAGCATCCTTAGATGACGACAAATCAGGGTGATTCTCATCTGTCCAAATGCCAAAGCTATGGGGCAAACCGTCACGCTGCCTGTAATGTGCAAGATGATTCCTCAAAGCCGCCGCACAAAAAGAACTGAACTCTCCAACCTTAACATGAACACGAACCTGTTCGACTAGATCACCAGGTAGAGTAACAGATACTTTCTTAGTCCCTCCTACTTTAATCATTTGAATATCCTCCATATCGTGTATAGTATTTATGCTACCAATAATACTACTATTAATCATACTATGTCAAGAGTATTTATATTCTTTAATCAAGGCTTTTTTTATCTACGAGGACAGTGGTAAATCCAGCCATGTAGCAACGCAAATGATTCAGGACGGCGATGTCATTATCAATGTGATTAACGCCACGCACCTGGAACGGGACCTGTACCTGACACTTGAATTAATGGAAAGGAAAATTCCTCTGCTTATCGCTTTAAATGTCTGGGATGACGCCCGGCACATGGGGATCAACATCGACTTGAACAAGCTGCGGCAACTTCTTGGTGTACCCGTAATTCCTACTGTTGCCACCTCCGGTGAAGGCATCAAGGACCTTGTAGAAAGCATCCCGGGCGCGGTTATTCCTCATTCCAACCCGCAACCTCGTGAAGAGCGCTGGAGAAGGATCGGCGAGATAGTGAGATAGTAAGAGAGGTTCAAACCGTCACCCACCGCCATCACACAATCGGTGAGCGACTGGCAGATGCCTCGGTTAAACCGGTTTCAGGAACTGTTATTGCGATACTGGTAGCCGTAAGCATCTTCCTCTTTGTCCGTTATATCGGAGACGCGATCTACCATTTTATTTGTTATCCGATCTTTACATCTCTATGGCTGCCCGTAGTCTCAAAGATAAGTGCTTTATTAGGTTCGTCCGGGTTTTTGCATGATATCTTAATCGGAAGGCTCATCAACGGTCACATAGATTTTCTGGAATCCTGGGGGGTGCTGACCACGGCGCTTTATGTACCATTTGCGCTCGTGCTGCCCTACATAGTTACCTTTTATTTCGTACTCGGGCTGCTTGAAGATACCGGTTACCTGCCCCGGTTGGCGGTTATGCTGGACACAATCATGCACCGTTTCGGCATGCACGGTTACGCCATCGTCCCCACTATACTCGGTTTCGGCTGCAATGTACCCGCGATACTGGCGACACGCGTATTGGAGAGTAAAAAGGAACGTTTTATAGCCGTTACATTGATTGCTATTGCCATACCCTGCGCCTCTTTGCAGGCGCTCATACTGGGGCTTGTGGGCCGACACGGCATTCAATACGTAGGCATCATATACCTCACCCTTTTCATAGTCTGGATCATTATCGGCTTGATTCTTAATTACGGCATCAAGGTGTTTACACCCGAACTTCTCATTGAGATACCGCCATACCGCGCTTTGCCCTGGCGACTGACCATGCAAAAGCTGTGCCCATTATGATTATAGCCATACCTGTCATCAATATATTAAATATGCTCGGGGTGATACAGGCGGTATCCAATTTCGCTGCTCCGGTTGTGAGCGGCCTGCTGGGCCTGCCTGGTGATGCCATAACATCTATATTTGTTGCTTTCTTCCGCATGGATGCAGCCATGGCACTGCTGGCTCCCCTCGGTTTAACTGCCAAGCAGCTCGTAGTTAGCAGCGTGGTCCTCATCATGTTTTTCCCCTGTATAGCTACATTCAGTATTATCCTGCGTGAATTGGGGTTGGTTAATCTACTGAAATCG
>JAPLHI010000186.1 GCA_026389695.1 Chloroflexota bacterium | reverse complement strand
ATCCAAATGATTACGTCGCCAATACAGGCATGGCGTTGAGACTGCTGGGTAAGGGATCGCATCTTGCGCGCCTGGAAATAAATTTCATGCCCATGGCTGTAGCTGTCAGACAGGCGCCGAAAGCGAATTTTATGCCCCTGATTGTACTGGGGATTGCGGCAATTACCGTGACAGGTATGTATTTTTTTACACAAATGACATCGCAGGAAACAATAAACTTGCAGACGTCGGTTAGCCAGAAGATGAAGCTTAACAGTGACCTGCAGAAGCAGATCAAAGAAGCATCGGATAAACAAAAGGTTGATGTGGATGCTTATAAGCAGACGCTTACGACACTGAAAGGTCCCCTGGATTACCTTGCGCAGCAGAGAACATATCTGAACAGGGATCTGGGAAAAGCTTTTGCCATGTTACCGGGAACCATGAACCTCACTTCGATCAGTGATGACGGTATTGTAATCAGTCTGGAGGGCACGGCGCCCAGCGAGGAGATGGTTTTGGACTATGCGCGTGACTTGAGGCAAAGCGGCCAATTTAAGCTTATCATGGTAACATCAATAAAAAATCAGGACTATAATGAAATAAGTTTCGTACTGACAATTGCTGTGAATCAGTGATCTCAATATTTAGAAAACTAAGAACCGTATTTTGACACATGAATATTACTGAACTGCTCAGGATTGCGGAGAAGAAAAAGGCATCGGACCTGCATTTGATTGCCGGCGTCCCGCCTTTAATGCGAATAGACGGAGACCTTAAACAGGACGGCGAATTAAAAGCTCTTTCTTCTCTGGATATTAAGAATCTTTTCAACGAGTTATCCACGCAACGGCAAAGGGAAACATTCGAAAAGGAACTGGAAGTGGACTTCGCGTATTCACTTCCCGGTGGCGGGCGTGGCAGGTGTAATGCCTGCCTGCAACAGGGTTCTATCAGCCTTGCCATACGTTTGCTACCCGAACGTATCCCGACGGTGGAAGATCTGGGTCTTCCCGATATCTGCAAGGAGGTTATCACCAGACCCAGGGGGTTGATCGTAGTGACAGGTCCTACAGGGTCGGGAAAAAGTACTACGATCGCGGCAATGCTAAACTATTTAAATCACACTTCGAATAAGTATCTTGTCACAATCGAGGACCCCATCGAGTACGTGCATCCCAATATTAAATGCGCCCTTTCGCAAAGGGAACTGGCGGCGGATACTCATTCCTTTGTAAACGCCCTGAAATATGTGCTGAGGCAGGATCCCGACGTGATTCTGGTAGGTGAGATGAGGGACCTGGAAACGGCCGCTGCCGTATTGACGGTAGCGGAGACCGGGCACCTGGTGCTGTCAACAGGGCATGCGCCCAGCGCTGCGCAATCAGTGGAAAGAATCGTTGACCTTTTTCCGCCTCACGAAAGGTCTATGGCCCAATCACGCCTGGCATCCACGCTGATCGGAGTATTCTGCCAGGCGCTGGTACCGCGCGTAAACGGGGGCAGGGTGGCAGCTATTGAAATAATGCTGGCCACGCCCGCGGTTAAAAATCTCATCCGTGAGGGCAAGCCGTTCCTCATACCAAATACAATACGCACCAGTTCTCAGCTTGGCATGAGGACGCTGGATGACGCGCTGGTGGAACTATTCCGCAAGGAAATTATTTCCAGGGAGTCTGTGTTTGCATTCTGCCAGGATGCGGATGAAGTGAATAAAATATTAAGAACGAGCAGTTTGTCAAGATAAAAGTAAAAATAAAGTGGGGCATGGTTCTGAACCATGCCCCACTTTTCTTTCATATCTGATGGTTTACGGAATGCAGGGAGTGTAGTGGGCTTGGGTTACTGTGCCACTACTGACGATAGTATAGTTGCCGTGTGGTGTACCGAGGAAGTACGCACCGAGCCCCGTCTCAGATGTCGGCGGTGTTGAGCCCGGGTTATCGTACATATAGGCCGCAACTGCGGTCTCAATATTATGCAGCTCGGTTGCCGCCGCCTGCGTGCATCCTGCGCCGATGTACTTAGTGACGTTCAGTACCACGACAGCCGCCAGAACAGCCAGGAT
>JAPLHI010000005.1 GCA_026389695.1 Chloroflexota bacterium | reverse complement strand
GGGTAAGATCAAAAGTCTCTATAGCTAAATTGTTTTTCATGGCAAAGTTCACCAGTAATTATAGGCTTTTAGAGCAGGGCGACCAAAAAAATAAATTAATAAAGTATTACTGCGCAATTCAGAGAACAGCAGTCTAAGAGCTTTTTTTAGGATGGGCGACGTATATATCCGCTTCTATCATCTTTCCGTCTTTGAAAAAATGATGGCGATAATAACAATGGCAATTATACGTGCGCAAAATATTATTTTCATTGCTGACAGGTGTGACCGGGCTACTTTACAAGTGAAGCAAGGTTCTCGGCGAATTTACCGGTATACCAGTCTCCCGGAAGTATGGAAGCGAGCACCGCGGTTGCCAGCGGGAAGACCTTTTCCGGCGGCAGGCAATACTGCATGGCGAGGAACTTTTCACGGAATTTCTTTACTTCGGCCTTTACCTGCTTATTGAATTTGACACAGTCAGCTATATATTCGGCGAGTTTCTCAAAATCCGCTTCCTTCATACCGAACCTGGTCATCTCCTGCGTGCCCATCCTGATGCCGCTGGAGCCGATAAAGCTTTCATCATCAGGCAGCGCCTGGTAGTTGGTGATGATATTATTATCTTCCAGCCTGCGGGCGATTTCCTCTCCCGTCCCGTACTGCCTTACCCGTATCAGCACCTGGTGTGTATCCGTAAAACCGTCGGATTCACCGCCCTCTACCACAATTCCCTTGTCTTGCAGCGCCCTGGCGAATGCCCTGGCGTTTTTAATCACCTGCTCCTGGTATTCCTTTTTAAACCGGTTCATCTCGTAGCTTGCCAAGAGTAATCCCAGCAATGTGCCCAGGTGATGATTGCTGGTGGATCCCGGCATTGCCCTGCCTTTTATTTCTATCCAGAGCTTTTCCAGTCCCGTGCCTTCCCCCATATTGCCCGCTACCACGCCTCTCTGAGGTCCGAAGAAAGTTTTATGCGTGCTGCCCGTTACCACATCTGCCCCCTCCTGGAAAGGTTCCTGGAAAGCGCCGTAAAGCCCGAGGACATGGGCCATATCAAACATGATGATAGGTCGGCCTGGCATATTTTTTACCAGATCAGCGACATACTTTACAGGCTCGGGATGAAGGAACATGCTTTTCCCGAAAATAATCAGCTCCGGCTTGACGGATGCGACGAGTTCACCCAGCTTTTTGACATCAGCCTTATACGGATTGTCTTTAAGCACCGGGATGTTGAAGACGTTCTCCTTTCCGGTCTCAGGATTTTCTTCGACGAAATTGAAAAGGGAGCCCATCGGTTGAGCACTAAGATGGCCGCCCTTGTTTAAATCGTTATTGATGACAGCCCTCAACCGCCTGGAAAGCCTGGCGCCCTTTTCGCGGTTGATGAATTTAACCATGGCCTTGTATACGATCTCATTGGCCATCTGACCTGAGATAGGCCTGAGTTCGATATTGGTGCAGCCGAAATAAACCTGAAGCTCTTTTCTTAGCTCATCCTCGACTTCACGGATAAAATCCGTACCCTGATAGAAATAAACTTCCTTGCCCTTTAATGTACGATGCTCGGCATATCTGCCCATCGGGTCGGAGATCTCGCATAATTTCACCAGAAGACTGGCTGTGGATTCCGAAGGAATAAGGTTTACGCATTCCCTCTGTCTCCAGGTGTTGTTGTCCGCGGTCTTTTTAAGCAGGTTTTCCATCCTGGTTTCAAAATCAGCCATATCCTACCTCGCTCGTTATCGGTGTATAAAGCATACCCGACAGAGCGATATTTCTCAAACCTGATTTGCCAAATGCAGTGCACAAATTTATCATATATACGATAATATTTATGGGTTTAGTTGAAGGAGTGAAAATTGAGTTCACGGTATATATCCTATCTTGCTGTTCTGTTTATGGCTGTTCTCTTAGCAGGCGGGACAGCCTGTTCTGCAACTCCTGAGGGCGCCGATAACGGCGGTATTACCATAGCCTCTGTCACTGCGGAGCATACCACTTTGTATCCGCTGGGCAATACATCTATAGAATGTGTTGCTGCATCGATGTCCGCGGGCAAGCTTAATTACCAATGGGTGAGCAGTGACGGAAAAATCATCGGCAGCGGCTCGAAAATTACCTGGGAAGCGCCCAAGACGTACGGTGATTTTCATATCATGTCTACTGTTGACGACGGGATGGGCCACTCGGCCAGTAAAGCGGTTACTGTGACCGTAATAGTGCGCGACGGCAGCACCTGCTGTAAGTAACTGAGCTGATGTCTCCCCAAATGCTTATCAAGCTCATCATGCCTCTGTCGGTCACCTGTCTGCTGTTTATTTCATGCGCGTCCGGCCCGAACCTGCAGATCATAGAGCACAGTATCGCAGTACGTGAGTTTACGGCGGATACGTCTCAGAGCACGGCCACGGTTAAGGGGGTGGCTGAAAACATTGGAGACCGGCCTGCTGACAAATGCAGTATTTCTGTAACCTTTTATGATTACCAGGGCGGCATTGTAGGAACTAAGGAAGAATTAAAGGAGCGGATTTCGCCAGGGGAGGTCTGGAACTTCACAATTGAACTCAAGGGCAAAGAAGCGTGGAACGTGGCCGGCTATAAAATATTTACACAAAATAAGTGACTATCGTGTGTACCTTCAGATTGTGGCTGTAAATATAGTTACTCAACTTCGTTAATACTATTGTTTTAAGGTTTAAATTATTATATACTGCAACATAATCTGTTGAGGGAGGAGGTCCATCATCAATGAATAACCCCAGAGTAATCGGCAGCGCCTTCCTTGTTTTTAGTTTTATGTTCTCCCTTTTCCTGGCCTCCTGTGTTGTTGTTCAGTCGCCGGGCGGGCAGCAACCGGCCGGTGGTGTACTTGGCATAACCAGCCTGACTCCGGCACAAAGCCAGACATTCCCCGGGGGCACTATATATGTTCAGAGCATGGTTAACAACCCTAAAAATGAAAACCTCACATTTAAATGGGCGTGCACCGGCGGTAATTTCACCGATTCGGGTCCCAATAACACATGGGTTGCCCCGCCACAATATGGAAATTATGATATTACGCTTACTGTGGAAGACGGCAAAGGAGGTAAGGCTCAATCTACCGTAACCGTCGCCGTAGGCGCTAACAAACCACCGGTGATCAA
>JAPLHI010000145.1 GCA_026389695.1 Chloroflexota bacterium | reverse complement strand
GACACCAGCGGAAGTGTACGCCGGTGACGTGGAGAATACTTGTACCAATGTGGTAGAATCCTTGGTAACAAACACTGTAGGAATGGCAGGACTCTCTCTTATTCAGGCCCCTATCCTGTCCTACTGATGGGGTCCACCTCAATTAAGCAAATTAATTATTTTGCTTGATGATTGCCCGCATCGTCGGTTATAAGAACGCCGATTGGCAAATTCTTTAATTCCGCATATAGGTTGTCCTCGCTACCCTTCAATATCTTCCCCTTAACAATAAAATCAAAAAATATCGTATTCCCATTTTATTAATTTACATTCATTTTAATCTGGCAACATGCATTCTTCAAATGTACTAATATTTTGTTAACATTTGTTTAATACAATTCTAACAACATCATATAAAACGTTGAATCAGCCTCTAAGTAGCTCAATATCGACAACTATATGAATAGTCATTATAATACAGACATAAAGCTAATCATGCTACCGTATAAGGAATACCGCCAGACGAAGATGAATTGCAATAAGGTGAATATCTTCTTAATCCGGGCTGTTACAGCCCTTATTTTATTGGCGGCAGGCATAATTTTTATTACACCGGGCGCTGTTCAGGCCGCAGGACCGGTTATAACGAGCACTCCTCCCAATGGACTGGTAGGGACATCTTATAATTTCTTGTTCTCAGCAACATGCAATGGCACCGCATGCCCATCACCATCATGGTTAATAGCTGGCTATATACCACCCGGTCTCGTAGTAGTCGGCAATGCTATCACAGGTATCCCCACAACACCAGGTCCATATGCTATTAATGTGACTGTTACCGATACCACGTTCGGCCCCTCTGCCCCAACTCCTCCTTTTATCATCAACATAACGGCACCCGCTCTTACCTTTACATCTTCCAGTATACCAGGGGGTATGGTCGGACAATCATATTCTGCAAATATTGTTGCCACCGGCGGAACGGGAACTATTACATATGCTCTAACCAGCGGAGCTCTACCAGCCGGGCTTGCTTTGTCCAGTACAGGGTCCATCGCAGGCGCCCCCGGACGTGGCACAGCCGGTACCTATATGTTTACAGTCACTGCTGCCAGCGGAACCACTACAGCGCAGCAGTCCTTTTCTATGACCATTGACAGGGGAACCTATGAAGCGGTAGTGAGTATTTCTCCGGATTTAGCGGAAGGTCAAACGAGATTATATGTTGATAATGCCATCAAGGCTACCATGCGCGGTGGTGAATCCGTCAGACTCAGGCTCGATCCCGATGCCACAGTGACAGTATCGGTTGATCAGGTAGTAAATAATCCTTCCAGAACTGATGTAAGGTATAAAGCCGAATCCAGCTCTGCTTCAATTTCGGAAGGAGTTTCCCAGGTGCGCTTTACTTATTTCCCCGAATACAGTATCGATCTGCTATCGGATCCATCCGGAATAGTCAGTGTATCGGGTTCAGGTTGGTATCGTGAAGGGAGTACTCTTACGGTTTCAGCTCCGGATGGCGCCCCCAAGGATACGGAATCGCAATACAGGTTCGCTTACTGGCTGGCGCCCGGTGGAGACAAAATACGGTCACAGACGTTAAATTTTGCTGTCACTGCACCTGGAAAATATATTGCAACCTATGAAGTCTTTATCAAATTCGACGTTGTATCCAAATACGGCAATGTACAGGGAAGCGGCTGGTATAAATCTGGAACTGCAGCTAAATGGAGTATTGCGCCTGTCGAGGTTGCCATGCCCGGCATTATGGGCTTTTTTGGAGGCAAATTCAAAGCTGTTTTAACTTCGGGTACTGAAACTATCGAAGGGCCAAAAACTATCAACGTTGACTGGGAATCTGATTACGGAACACCTGCAGTTACTATACCTATTACTATCCTCATTATAGCCGGAATAATTTATGGCCTCTATTCCTTATCTAAACGCGACAGAGCGCCACAGATGGCGCCTTATCCACCCCCACCGATGCATGCGCCACCTCCTCCGCTTTATCAAGCTTATCCGCCTCCCCCACCTCCTTTTCCACCACAGGCAGCCATGCCGCCACCTCAGACCACTGTAGTCATGATCGGAGACGGATTAAAAAAATCACCTCAGACTACGCGTGAACAGCTAATGGAAAAATTCGGTGAGCTTCTTCAAAAATATGAAGATGAATTAGCATCCGGTCAAGGAATGCCGGGATCACCCGAATTGCCTGAATTCACTGCATCGGCAGAGAAAAAGAGCTTGCCGGCGCCCGAGATAATTACTACGGTTGAATCCTCTGCAGAAAAGCCGTCTACAGACAATGAGTGTGGCTTCTCCACCAAGAAACTTTTACGCACCACTGTTACCCACTGGAAAAACACCAGCATCAAGGCCATTGCTGTCACACCCGGCGATAAGAAAAGCGCTGCCCTTGCCGGCGGCCGTACGGTTACCTGGACAAGAGAGACCTACAACGAGTGGGAACTGCATGTATGCAAATTACGCGAAGGGCATAAGGGAACACATAAAGGTTCCACAGAAATCGTTTACAGCCTGTTGGAAACGAATATTTCTGATTAATAATTATGTTAAGAAACCGGTTATTAATTGCTGTATTCCTTTTCATAAGTATCATCGCCCAATTTACGGGTACATCCTCACCGGTAAATGCCGGCAGGATGATATGGAGCATGGTCGATACTCCCAGTGACAATTATTCCAATGTGATTGTAAGCCCCAGTGAAATTAATGCGCTCGCGGCCAGCATGGACGGCAGGACACTGTACGCCGTTGACACTGCTAACCAGCGGCTCTACCGTTGCGATGATGGCGGTTCAAGCTGGACTGATATTACGAATAATCTCGCTGCCGCGGGTGCCACTCTGCCTGCCTGGAACATAGCTTTAGCGCCTGATAATCCTTTATTTGTCGCAGTGGTCACCAGCACAGGTGGTTTGCCCCGCCGCATTTTCATATCGATCGACGGTGGGCAGAGCTGGAATGATACCAATTGTCCCGCAGCCGCCAATATAGGAGCCGTAGCCATATCAACCAACTACGGCAACTATGATATCGCTGCGGGAACATGTACCGGGGCCGGAGCGGGTACGGTTTACTGTTTAAGGGGAATGGGCACAGGCATGACATGGGTGGACCAGGGACTGGCAGGCGACGTATTAGCCATTAAATTTTCACCGAATTACAGAACCGATTCTTCAGTCGCCGTGGTATATGCCACTATGGCCGGCACATTCTTTAATATAGGAATACGCGATCTTAACGCAAATACCTCTAACTGGAATACTATTTATGGAGGCAATCCACCTGAGATAACCACGGCGGGAGCAGGAACTTCACCCAAAGCCAATCAG
>JAPLHI010000192.1 GCA_026389695.1 Chloroflexota bacterium | reverse complement strand
CGCTGGAGCACAAACCACATTTGACCATAGATGATGGGGCTGACCTCGTGAGCACCATCCACCAGGAAAAAACAGAGCTACTAAGCAACGTTATCGGTGGGACGGAAGAAACGACTACCGGTGTGATACGGTTAAAGAATATGGCAAAAGCCAAAAAGCTAAAGTACCCGCTAATAGCTGTCAACGATGCCAAGACTAAACATTACTTCGACAACCGCTATGGTACAGGCCAGAGCACCATAGATGGCATCACGAGGGCAACTAATATCCTCTGGGCCGGGAAAAAAGTAGTAGTATGTGGGTATGGGAATTGCGGAAGAGGCGTGGCGCGAAGGGCGCAGGGAATGGGTTCACTGGTTATTGTAACAGAGGTCGACCCTATTTCCGCTCTTGAAGCAGCCATGGACGGCTTCCAGGTGATGCCTCTTCTCAACGCGGCCGATATCGGCGATGTTTTCATTACAGTGACAGGCAACAGGCATGTTATCGATAAAGTTCACATTTCCAGGATGAAAGATGGCGCAATCTTGGCCAATAGTGGACACTTCAATGTTGAAATCAATATTCCGGCACTGGAAAGTCTTACCAAGAAAAAAAGGCTGATCAGACCGTTTGTTTGCGAGTATGTTCTAGCCGACCGCCGCCATATTTACCTGCTGGGCGATGGCAGGTTAATCAACCTGGCGGCAGCAGAGGGACATCCCGCAAGTGTAATGGATATGAGCTTTGCCAATCAGGCGCTCAGCCTGGAATACCTGGTTAAAACCAGAGGAACACTAAAACCGCAGATATACCCCGTTCCCTCTGATATTGACGCTGAAATAGGCCGACTTAAATTGAAATCCATGGATATCTCTATTGACAAACTCACCCAGCGGCAGCAAAAATATCTGAATAGCTGGGAAGAAGGAACTTAAGGACAAAGGAGTGGATATGAAAAACACATTCATGAAATCACCCAAATATTTCTTTACATCGGAATCGGTCACCGAAGGCCATCCCGACAAGCTGTGTGACCAGGTTGCGGATGGTATCCTTGATGCTATGATAAAGGGTGATCCTAAATCAAGGGTGGCCTGCGAAGTGGCAGTTACTATCGGGCTGGTCATTGTCCTGGGTGAAATCACCACCAAGACTTACGTTGAAATACCTGATATAGTACGAAATATTGTTAAGGAAATAGGTTATACCAAACCCGACTACCAGTTTGATTATCAGAGTCTGGCAACGATCGTATCTATTAAGAAACAGTCCCCTGATATCAATGCCGGCGTTAGCAAGGCGCTGGAGGTCAGGGCAAAAGGCAAAAAGGTGGATGAACTGGATCTAACCGGCGCCGGCGACCAGGGTATGATGTTTGGTTATGCCTGCACGGAAACCGAAGAACTTATGCCTCTTCCTATTTCCCTGGCCCACAAGCTAACCCTCCGGCTCGCTGAAACGCGCAAGAAGAATATCATCCCCTACCTCCGTCCCGATGGCAAATCGCAGGTAACCGTGGAATACAGCTACGGTAAACCCAAGAGGATTGAAGCGGTAGTAATCGGAGCTCACCACGACCCGGAACCGAGTAACGAGACGATGAGACATGACATCATTCAAAAAGTGATTAAACCGGTGATACCT